>DATLUO010000046.1 GCA_035533075.1 Pirellulales bacterium
TCTTGGGATATGGCTCGACAAAGACGACGCGACTGATGCCAGCCGCGAGGATATGCCTCGCGCAATCATGACACGGAAAGGTAGTGCAGTAGACCGTGCAGCCCCTAACGGACGTTCCCCTGCGCGCGGCATCGAGGAGAGCTGCCATCTCAGCATGAACGCACCGGCCGAACTCGATGACGTTCATAATCTGGGCGTCCTTCATCAATGCCAACGGCCCGTCAAGCGCCCTTCCAACCAATTCATCGACCCCAAGAGCCGATTTATCGTCAGCCAGCCATTTTTGTTCCATGAGGCGGTGCAGTATCTCCGCCAGCATCCGGCGCTTTAGTCGATCGTTCGTCTCTTCTCCAAGGACAAAGTCACGTTGATCCGGTTCGTCGCCGGCCCAGCAAAGCCCGCCGCCCGCCCTTGGGACTTCATTGGCGCCCGCTGCGATAATGTCGCCTTCCGCCGAGGCGACGACCGCGCCGACTTGCCGCTGCAACGATGCGGAACGGAGTGCGGCGGCGCGCGCGTGGAACATGCCATACTCATCCCGAGTCGGTGTGTGAAAAGAGTTGCCGAACAGCAGCTCGATGACTCGATTGATCTCCCTCTGCAACCGATTCGCGTCGCTGGCGTCGATGAAGAAATCCGCACGTGGATAGACCTCGCGAACGTTTTGACCGAATTTATCGAGCGTCTCCGCTTCGTCTCGCTTGATAAGCTCTTGTGCGTCTGGCAAACGATTCTCCGAATGGAATTCGTTATACGAGGCGGCGATCCGTGACGCGAGATTCTGCAGACGCCGTGATTGCGGCGAATAGGCGGCGACCAACACGAAGGCTGGGCCATAGACACGTCTCAAAAGCGAGACTTCATCCGGGTGTTTAAGCGAACGCAGCAGATATGCGTGCCGAGGGAGCGGCGCATCCTCGGAGCCGCAAGATTTGCGGACTTCGCGAATTGCACCGATCGCTATTGCCGCCAAAGCATCCCCGCGCTGCATCTTCTTGCGCAGCTCATTTCCGGCATCCATGTGCGAATGGTAGCGCCGGTCCTCCGGGCGCTCGACGAGCGGAACGCCGATGGAGTTTCGCACGTCGTCTAAAAGTTGGCTCAGGCGGATGCGGTCGCACGCGTAGTTGACGGCCTTGAGCGACTTTTCGATTGCCGCCGACACCGGCTCGAGGTCTGTGCCGATCGCAGCAACAAGCCCGATAACAAGTTCAGGCCCTTCCACTTTAGCCGAATCAGCGCACATCGCCTGCCGAAACCCGCGGAACTTCATTAAATGCAGAGTGACCACCAATGATAGGTGAGTTAGCTGCTAGCCGCAACTAGGCGGCGGGAGCGCATTTCAGCCCTCGCGGATGTGGCGACGGTGGTCGCCGAGCGCGTGGCGGGACCCTGATGCACGCCAATCGGTTTGATGCTTGCTGTTCTCGTCGAGCGCCAGGCCCAGCTTTTGAATGGTGCAGACGATGACCTTGTCGGCGGCGTCGTCGGAAAGCAGGCGATCGACGAGTGCCCGGGTGTTGGTGTTCTCTTCGACACAGCCTTCCTGGAAACGGTTGAACTCTTCGCGGGTTTGCCGGTCGAGGTCTTTGCGGTCGACGACGAACAGGCACTTGTCGACGCTGAGGTTCGCCTTGAGTGGCGTCGAAGCCTTGAAACTGGTGAGCGTCTTGCCGCTGCCGGTGGTATGCCAGACGTAGCCGTTGCCGAGGTTTTTGTCGATACAGTCCACGATGTTTTTGACGGCGTAAATCTGGTACGGCGGCATCATCAGCAGTTTTTGTTCGCTGGCGACCAGCACCATGTATCGGCTGATCGTTTCCGCGAGCGTACACTTCGCCAAAAATTCATCGGCGAACGCGTCGAGCCCCTTGACCTTCGAATTGTCGGCGAGCGCGTGCTCATAGATGCGCAAAAAGCGCTCGTCGGCGTTGAAGGCGAAATGGCGGGCGTTATTGTTGGCGAAGTAATAGGTGCTGTCGCGGTTGGTGACGATGAAGAGTTGCACGAAGCAGAGGATCGTGCGCGTGTAGCCGTTGCCGGGGTCGTTCTTGTATTCGACGATCTGCTCGATGGCGCGGCGGGGGTTGATGCCGAGGGTTTTGAGCTCGGTCTGCGCGGCGGGGATGCCGTTGACGAGCAGGATGACGTCGTAGCGGTGGTGGCTGTTGTCGGTGTTGATGCGGAGTTGGCTGACGACCTCGAACGTGTTTTTGCACCACTCGTCGATGTTGACGAGCGTGAAGTTGAGCGGGGTGCCGTCGTCGCGGGTGAAGCTGCTGCGGTTGCGGAGGGTGTGGGCGGCGGTGAAGACATCGGGAGTGACGATTTCCTCAAGCAGGCGTTGGAATTCGGCATCCGTGAGGCGGACGTGGTTGAGTGCCTCGAACTTCTTGCGGAAGTTTTTCTCCAGCGCGGCCCGGTCGCGGATGTCCGCCCGGTATTCGTACTTCAAGTCTTGAAGCTTCTCGATAAGCTGGTTTTCAAGCTTGTGTTCAGGCGAAGTCATGGCAATCTCTTTCTGATACCGGTCCACGCTCGCTACTTTGGCTTTACCGGCTTCGCCGTCTTCTTCAGCAGCTTTTCCAAGTCCGCTCGCTTGAACAGTCGATAGCCATTCACCGGGTTTCGGTGCATCGGGATTTTGCCTTCCCTGGCCCATGCCCGGAGCGTGTTTTGGGAGACGCCGAGGATGTCGGCCGCCTCTGCCGTCATGAAGTAGTCGGTGAGTTTCTGCATGGTTTCGGTCCCGAAGGGGGACGATTCGTACCGGGCATGAGTCTAGCAAGCCCCGCAACGCCGCGATACGGCCGCGCGGACGTCCGTGGACTAGGTTCAAGACGCCCGCATTTTAGTCGGACTGCCGAAGAGCCGGCAATCCGGGCCGCTGTCGGCGGCCGCCGCCTGCTTCGGCTGTTGAAGAAATGGCTTCGAGCCGGGGTTTCGGAGGACGGCCAATGGTCGCCGAGCATGTTTGGAACACCGCAAGGGCCATCCCTACCGCGATACTATTTTAGAAATCGTTCTGCGTGGATGAGCGAAAAGGCCCGCACGCCTCGCTCCAGAATGGCCCATCGTGTTCGAGGTAGGCCTGCCAGTTCATCGCTTTCCGAACTGGGGAAAGGGGGCGGTGTCGGCGCATCGCCACCGCGACGACCACCGAGACCACGCGCGCGTTCCCAACACGGTCGCCGCTTCCGCGGCGACCACCTCATGAATAATCCGGGTCAGGCGTCAGGCATCAGGTTGCTTGTCCTGACGCCTGAAACCTGACGCCTCAAATCGGTGGGCCGGCGCTCGCAAGCTCGCTGGTCCCACCCTACGTTTAGCAACGAGGTAACGCCAAGAGTAAAGACCTGCTTCACTTCTCAAACAAATCGTGCTCCGGCCAGTGCGTCACTTCGCCGGCCGCACGCCACATCAATTCGTCGATCTCGCGCTGCATCGGGCGGAGCTGATCGTCGCGGGGCCGGCCGTTGAACAGCGCGGCCCACGCGCGCCCGTCGCTGGTGCGGACCAGAATCGTCACCGTGCCGGGCAACGAACCGGTGTGCCACCAGTTCGCACCCTCGGCGGTCGGGCGAATGTTCCAGCCGAGGCCGTAAAACGTGGGCTGGTGCTGAGAAACGGGCGGCGCCGGCCGCGTTGCGATCAAGCGGACGCTTTCCGGCGACAACAGCGCCGGCGGCCGAGCGCCGTCCACGGCGGAAGCGAACCGCACTAGGTCGGCCGCCGAAGCGGTCCAGCCACCGTGGGCATCCATCGCCTCGATATAAAAACCTCCGTCGGGCCAGGCCACCGGTTCCTTCACGTCGGGAAAGACGCTCGCCGTCGGGCCTTCGACCGTGTGATAATATCGCACTTCGGCGTCGGCCCGATCGCCGGGCCGCGTGCGGCCAAGCCGCATCCGCTCAATGCCACACGGCGCGAGCACCAGCTCTCGGAGGGCTTCTTCGTACGGCTTGCCCGTGATCGCTTCGATGACCCGGCCGAGCAGGCAGTAACCGAAGTTGGAATAGGCGTACCGCTGGCCCGGCGAAAAATCGAGCGGCTGCCGCAGCATGTAGCGCACGATCGCCTCGCTGGTGGCCGGCGACGGCGTGCCGGTCGCCTGGGCGATGATGCCCGGCCGGAACATCGGGTCGAAGCTCTTGTCGCGGTCCCAACCGGCCGTGTGCTGCAAAAGCTGCCGCACGGTGATCGTGCGCAGCCGCGCGTCGATTCCAGGGCCATCGGGCAAGCGGAACTTCGGCAGCAGGTCGAACGCCCGGTCGTCGAGCGAAAGCCGCTGCTGTTCCGCCAATCGCAGCACCGCCGCCGCGGTGATCGGCTTGCTGACACTGGCGATGCGGAACAGCGAGCCGGGGCCAACGGGCTTTTTCGCTTCGACATCGGCCCATCCATATCCACGGGCCAACAGCAACCGGCCGTTCTTTGCCACGGCGATCGACCCGCCCGGCAGTTGCCACTTGTGCAGAAAGGCCGGAATGAACCGGTCGTAGCTTTCCATGCCGGGCACGGTCTTGCCGGCGCTCGGCAGGGCGTCGTCTTGCGCCCATAGGGGCGCGGCGATGATCGACGCGACGAGAATTGCCGATATGCGTGTTGACATTCTCACGTGCCGCGCAGGCAGCACTTCTTGTACTTCTTGCCGCTGCCGCAGGGACAGGGATCGTTGCGGCCGACGCGCGGCGCCGCGCGAATCGGCTCGGGCGGCGCGTCGAAGTCCGGCGGCTCCTCCACGATCGGCTGCGAGCGGCGGTCGAGCAACGACATGGCCGATTCCAGGTCGGTTTCGTCCGGCGGGGGGATGCCGGCGTCAGGCCTGAAGGCCGATTTTTTCGCCGCGTTCCACAACGGTTTGAACTGCGAGCGCGTCATGCCGAAAGGAATGTCGTCGAAGTCGTCGCCGTCCGCATCCAATGAATCGTGGATCGCGTCGTACCAATGATCGTAGTCGCGCAGCAGGTTGTCATAGGGATCGTCTTCGGGCAACAGGATTTCGTCCAGCGGCAGGACCAACGCCTCGTCGCCCTCGACGGCAAGCTCGCCGTAAACCCCATGTCGGTCTTCGTCATCGGGATAATCGTCCGGCAGCTCGTCGGGCAATAACAGCCGCTGGAGTATCAGCCGCTCGCCATAGAAATCGTCGTCCTCGTCATCGTCTTCGTCTTCGGCAGCAAGACGCGGCAACGGAATGTGCTCCGTCAAGAAACGATGCCAAACCCGCCAGGTCTTGGGCTCGCAATCCGGGTAAGGGTCGTCGGGCCCCAAGCCGAACAAGGCGCGGACCTGCCGATCGCCCGCTTTCTCGAACGAGGGCGGCAAAACGGGCTGCTCGATCGCGTCGGGAGGGACCTCGCCCCGTGCGAGTTGCTCTTCCGGCAGCCAGTTGTCCCACAATTCGCAGTCGTCGCCGTTGTCGCGCCGCTCGCGGTCTTCGTACACCGGGTGCAGCCGCTCGGTGGTCGAATCAAAAAAGCAGACCCAGCAGCGGCGGCGGCGATCGGTTTTATGTTTTTGAATGCGTTCGACGGTTCCCGACCAGCCGCCCATCGGCAAATCGGCGTAGATCGGGTGCCGGCTGCCGGGCTTGACGTGGACCACGTCGCCGCACCGCAGCCGCCGCTGGCGGTCCGCTTCAGGCAATGGCTGAGAACCCTGAGTCGTGTGATCGGTCGACATCGCGCAGACCTCCTTGCAATAAACCGTGGCTTCGCCCCTTATCATTCCTGACGGACGTCTTTTGTCAAGAATCCTCCACGGTCGGGGCCGAGAGATGCCGGTCGTCATTCCAGAAGCGGAGGGCCGGCTCCTCGCGCGTGTGCTCGTAGCTCAGCGCGCCGAGCGCGGCGGTGGACAGAATGAACAACCGAGCGTCTTCGACGGGCAAGCCGAGCCACCGCGCGGCCAGCATGCGGCTGAAGTGGCTGTGCCCGAAAACCAACACGTCGGCCTGCATGGCCCGCAATCGGGCAATCACGCGGTCGGCCCGCTGGGTGAGTTCTTGAAACGATTCGCCGCCGGGGCATCCGTCGCGGAACAACATCCAGTCGGGCCTATTGAGCCGAATCTCGGCCGTGCGCAGACCTTCGAAGTGGCCGTAGTTCCATTCGACCAAATCGGGGTCGGCCTCGGCCCGGTCGCCGTAGCCCGCCAGCTCGCAGGTGCGCCGCGCCCGAATGAGCGGGCTGGTGAGCACACGGGCAAACGTCAGCTCGCGCAGCCGCCGGCCGAGCTGGCGGGCGTTTTGTTCGCCGCGCGGCGTCAGTGGAATGTCGGTCAGGCCCGTATGCCGGCCCAACTGCGACCATTCGGTTTCGCCGTGCCGCGCTAAATAGACCGTGGGAAGCGGTTGGCTCATCAGCGGCTCTCGCGTCAGGGGTGGTGACATCGCCGGGAGTCGTCGCTCCCGGCCAGATCCCTTTTATACCGCATGCGGCTGTAGGCGAAAGAAAGAGTGGTGGCTGGGAGTTATTAAGCACGCGATCTTTTAGCTGACGGTCAGGGTGAACGTCTGGCTGGCGTCGGGTGCCGTGCCGTTGCTCGCCTTGATCGTGAGGCGGTACGTGCCGGCCGTGCCCGCGGCGGGGGTGCCGGCCAGCGTCGCCGTGCCGTCGTGGTTATCGACCAAAGTCACTCCGCTGGGCAACGCACCGCTTTCGCTGATGGCCGCCGTCGGGCTGCCCGTCGTGGTGATGGTGAAGCTGCCGGCCGAGCCTGTGGTGAAGCCCGTGCTGTTGGCACTGGTGATCGACGGCGCGTGGTTACCCGTCATGTCGCTGTAATACTCGCCGGATGCCAGAATCTGCACGCCGACTTGCTCGCCGTTCAGCGTGTGCGAGGTGAGATCGTTGACCCACATTTGCAGATCGGCGCTGTCGGGCGCGCGGTGCAAGAAGTCGGAATAGAAGGCGTCGACCACGGCCGTGCTCGCCTCTTGGCCGAAGACGAAGGCCGAGGCCACCTGCAACAGCGTTTGGCCCGAGGCGAGCTGACCGACCCAGTAGCTTTCGCCCGTCGAGTCGGGCGCGCGGAGGGCGACGTTGTTGTACAGCGCGTCGACGAAGGCCGTTTCCCCGGAGTGCAGGTTCATGAATTCCGTCGAAGTGAGGAAGCCCTCGACCTCGATCTGTTCGGTCCCCCAGGCGTTGAAGGCGGCGGTCCAGAACGACTTGCCCGCCGGATCGGATGGACGGCCGAGAAACTCTTCATAGAACTGCTCGACTTCCATGCCGCGGTGCTCGGCCGAGTCCCACACGCCTTGGGCCACGCTGGCCCGGCCGGCGCCGCCCGTCATCTGCTGCTGCCAGTAGGCCAGGCCGGTGGCGTCGGGAGCGTGCCCCAAAATGCTCGCATACACGGCGTTGATGTAGGCCGTGTTGGCATCGCTGGCGGCCGGCAGGCGTGTGAGCGGAACCTGCAGCGGCAGAAGGGTGCTGGTCAGGACGTTGCCGATGTTGATGCCCGTGACGTTTTCGCCGGCGGTGACCGACAGCGTTTGCGGGTTCGTAGTCAGCGTCACGCCGTGATTGGCGGGCACGACTTCCATCACGCTGTAGCTGCCCGCCGCCAGGGCCGTGAACGTATAGTTGCCGTTGGCGTCGGTCGCGGTCGACGGATTGCTGCTGTCGGGGACGCCGGTGCCGTCGTTGTTCAGAAACACGGTGCGTCCGCCCAGACCGATTTCGCCCGAATCGAGCACGCGGTTCACGTTCACGTCGTCAAACACCTCGCCGCTGATCGTGGCCGTGGCGGTCGAAGTCGTAGTGGTGGACGTGGTGACGACGGTGGCGGTGGATGTGGCGGCGGCCGATGCCGTGCCGGGACTGTTGTCGCTCAAACTGACTTTGATGCTGTCGGAGCCGGTCGCGCTGTAGTCGTGACTGCCCGACACGGCGAGCGTGCCGTTGGAAGCGGTGACGCTGCCGGCCGTCGTGCTGCTGCCGTCGCCCCAATCGATGGTGGCGGTGAAATCGCTGGCCGCGGCGCCGGTGTTGGTGTCGACAAACGTGGCCACGGCCCCCGTGAATGTGCTGCCTTGGGTGGCCGTGACGGTGCCGGCCACCGCGGTCAGCGTATCGCCCTCGCCAACGGTGGCGCTGGTGGTGGCGCTCACCGTGGCGCTGATGGCCGTTTCTGTGACCGAGACCGTCGCTTGGAATGTTCCTTCTTCGGTGTACGTGTGGCTGCCGGCGACGGTGTAGCTGCCGCTGGCGCCGGTGACGGTGGCGGTCGACGACGTGCCATCGCCCCAGTTGATCGTGGCCGTAAAGGCCGAGGCGGCCAGCGAGCTGCCCGTATCGGTAACGGTGGCGACGGTCCCGCTGAACGTTTGCCCTTCTGTGGGAGTGATGGACGTTCCGGTGACGCTCAAGGCCGAACCGGGCGAAACCAGGGCGCTGCCGGTGGCGGCGCTCTCCGTCGCCCCAGGCAGCGAGCTGCTGTTTTCGATCGTCACGGTCAGCGGAAAGCTGCCGTCCTGGCTGTAAGTATGGACGCCGCTGACGGTGAACACGCCGTTCGCGCCCGTAACCGTGCCCGCGCTGGAGGAATTATTGTCACCCCAGGAGATGACCGCGGTGAAGGCGTTGGAAGAGGAAACCGTGTCGGTGTCGGTAAATGTGGCGACGACGCCACTGAAGGCTGTGCCCACCGTGGCCGTCAGCGAAGCCGCGGACGGAGTGAATGCGTCGTCCTGGCTGATGGTGGCCGACGAAGTGACGCTGTTGGACAAGACGGTCGGCGTTGCCTCGCTGAGGCTCACGCCGACGCTGAACGTGCCGGCATCGGCAAAGGAGTGCGTGCCCGACACCGTGAAGTGGCCAGCGGATCCCGTGACGCTGCCCGCCGACGAACCGCTTCCATCGCCCCAGTCGATCGTGGCGGTGAAATCGCCGGCGATCGCGCTGGCGTCGACGTCGGTGAAGGTGGCCACGGTAAACGCGGTCGCGGTATGCTCCGGCCCGGTCAGCGTGGCGGCCGAGAGCACCACGGGACTGGCCACGTTGGCCGTCGCCGCGATCGCCGCGGCGGGCGTGGCGCTGCCGCCGGCCGTCGATTCGTAGACGATCACGTCGGGCGTATACGCACCGGGCGTCGAGTACGTGTGGCTGCCGAGCACGTCGTAGCCACCGCTGCCATCGGCGGTCACCGTGCCGGTCGTAAATGACGTGCCATCGCCCCAGTCGATCGTGGCGGTGAATGTGTCGGCGAGGTTGCCCGCGTTCTTGGTGAACGTGGCCAGGCTCTGCTGCGAACTCGCTGAAGTAGCCGTCGCCGAAATTGTTTCTCCGGTGCCGGTGACATCGTCGGCCGGCACCACGGCGGTGCTGGTCGCCGTGGGGTAGGCGATCGTGGTGTGAGCGTTCTCGGTAATGGTGACGTCAACCGCGTCCGACAGGCCGCCGGCGGTATAGCTATGGCTGCCAGCGACCGTGAGCACACCGTTGGCGGCGGTGACGGTGCCCGCCGAACTGCTGCCGTCGCCCCAGTCGATCTGTGCGCTGAAGTCGGAGCCCAGGACCAGGCTGTTGGTGTCGCTGAACGTGGCGACCTTGCCGGCGAACGTCTGGCCGGGATTGGTTACGAAGGTCAACGCTTGGGCCGTCAGCGTGTTGCCGTCGGCGACGGTCGCGGTGGAGACGGCCGTGGCGCTGGCCGTGCCCGGCGTGTCGCTGATGCTGACGGTGGCCGACATGGAACCGTTTTCGACGAAGGCGTGCGTTCCCATGACGGTGAACGTGCCGTTGGATTGCGTCACGCTGCCGGCGCTCGTGCTGGTGCCGTCACCCCAGTCGATGGTGGCCGAAAAGATGCCTGCCGTGGCCGCGGCGTAGGTGTCGGTGAACGTGGCCACCGCGACGGTCGCCGATGTGCCTTGCGTGGCCGAGAAGGTGGTGGCCTGGGCGGTCAGCGTATTCAGATCGGTCACGGCGGCGGTGCTGGCGATGGTGCCGATGGCCGAGCTGCCCGCCGTGGTGCTGCCGGTCATCTCTTCCAAGACCGTGGTCGTGACGGCAAAGCTGCCGCCCCCTGTATACGTGTGACTTCCGGTGACACTGTATCCGCTGCCGCCGGCGGCGAGCGCCACGGTGCCGGCGCTGGTCGAGCCGTCGCCCCAGTCGATGTTGGCAAAGTATTGATTGCCAATGCCGCTGGGGTCCGCAAAAGTGCCGACGGAGCCGCTGAACGACTGGGCTTCGGTGGTGGTAAATGTCACGCCCGCCGGGCTGAAGCTGGTGTCGATCACGTTGGCCGTGGCCGTGGCGGTCCTGGCGTTCAGGGCCGTGTCGCTGGCCGTGACTGTGGCCTGATAGGTGCCCGCCGAGGCGTAGGTGTGCGTGCCGTTGATGTTGAAGCCGCCGTCGGTGTTCGACACCACGGTGGCGACGCTGCTGGTGCCGTCGCCCCACATGATCTCGGCCGCGAAACCGCTGGCGGCGAGCGTGGAGTCGCTGTCGCGCAGGGTGGCCAAGGTGCCGGAGAACGAGGAGCCTTGCGTGGCCGTGACCACAGTGGGCACGACGGCCAGCGACTGGTCGAAGGCATTCAGGATTTCGCCGAACTGGCCGTGTCCGCCATTGGCCGCCGAATAGAACAGCGTGGTGACGTCGCCGGCCGACGAGCCGTTGCCGAAGACCAGCCCGCGCACGCCATCAATGATGATCGGCGAGGTGCTTCCCGGCCCGTCGTTCAACGCGCCTTGGAAAACGCCCGACGTGTTGTAAGCCAGGATTTCGCCGTTGCCGCTGTTGGCCACCAACAGATCGCCCGCGAAATCGCCGAAGCCGCTGGGCGCCATGGCCAGGCCATCGGGCACGTTCAACTGGCCGGCGCTGGCGAACGTCTTGGCCAGCGTGCCGTCGAGGTTGTAGATATCGATGATGCCGTTGCCGCCGCCGACCACGGGGGTTTCCTTGGCCGCGTCTTGCAACGCATAGGTGACGTAGAGCTGGCCGCTGATGAGCTGAATGTTGTAAGGCGCGTATCCCGCCGGCAGACTGCTGTCGGTAAAGGCGTTGGCCGAGAGGGTCGTGGCGTTATAGCTGGAATCGAAAACGTCGATCTTGTCGTCGTGGAAGTCGGCCGCGTAGAGGAAACTCGCAGTGCCGTTGTTGGCCACGGCCAGACCGGTGAATTCGGCGCCGCTGACGCCGATCACCTTTTGGGCCTGGGTGCCCAGCAGGCTCTGCCAGGCGTCGATCTCGCCGTTTTGCGACGCGATGAAAAACAAGGGAGGCGAAGCCGTATTGCCGGAGCCCACCGTGAATTCGAAGGTGGGGTTGAAGGTGATGGCGGTCGGAGCGCCGGCGGGCACCGAAATGTTTTGCGGCAACTGGCTGAACGCGCTGATGCTGCCGCCGCTGCTGACCGCCCCCTGGTATCGGGAAGCGACGCCGGTGGCGCCGTCGGCCACCCAGACCGGCCCGCCGTTGGGCAAAGCCGCCACGCCCCAGGCGTTTTGCAGGCTCGCATCCTGCACCAGCGCGGCGCCCGATTGGTCGGCGGCCAAGGGAATCTGGAGGTAGCCAAAAGGCGAGGTGTCGCCGGTGAGAAGCTGGCGAGTTTCCAGCGATTCGATGATGGTGCGCCGCCGCCGCGACCCCTCGTTGAAACGCAACGTTGGCTTCGACTTACGACGATTCTTTCGCCGAGACATGTGCTGAACTCCCGCGAGTCAATGGAGATGGAGACGTTTTCCCCCCACCGCGGCGACGCCGCGGCGAGGACTGGTTAGCGGACAACTGGAAACAGCCGGATGCCGAAAGCGCGAGCGACTGGAAGCCTGGGCCAAGCCGCAGGCCGCCGGGACGCCTGATGCGCTCGAAATGCGGCATCGTTGTCGACTGTTCCGCGTTGCCCCTGACGCTCCCGGTCTTTCCATTGAAGCTACGGCCTGCATTTTGGGCAACAAAAAAGTTGCCTGGCCGGCAGAAATGTTAAGCCTTCGGCGGCCGGCTTTGCCGGTTATAGGGGTCCGGTCGTGCTTGGTCAGACGGTGAGCGAGTTCGCCGTCTCGACCCTCGCCCGGTCGGCGCGTCAAGTCATTCAGGAAGAGCGAAGAGCGTGTCACTTAGCTTACGCTCCGAGACTGGGAACCGTTTACAGCAATGCTGGATGAAACGTCAGCAGCAGGGTAGATTAACGCCAAGCGTTCAGGGCGCTGCTGTGTCCGCGGAAAGGGCTGAGCCCACCTGACTCGTGCGTTGCTATGGATTGTCAACGTACCTTCTTTCGGTTCGCGACGCGGACACCGAGCCATGCGGCCAACCGCCGCGGAAAGGAGGACGTCATGTCTTCTCACTCTACCCCCACGCGCACTCTCCCGAACAAGCCGAGCCTGGCCCAACTCCGCAAGCAGGCCAAGGCACTGCTCAAATCGTACCGTGCCGGCCAAGAGGCAGCCGTCGCCGAAGTCGAACGATTCGAACGCAGCCCCGATCCAGCGGATTTCGCTTTGGCCGACGCGCAGCGAGTGCTGGCGCGAGCCTACGGCTTTTCGAGCTGGCCCGCGCTCAAGAATCACGTCGAGGGCGTACACTTCGCGGCACTTTTCGCGGCGGCCGAAGCCGGTGACGTGGCGGTCGTGCGGCGAATCGCCAAAGCGCATCCCGAGTGGATCAACCATCAGGCCGACGTCCGCGGCGGCGCGCTGCATCGCGCCGTGCTGCGTCGCGATGTGGAGCTGACCCGCGTCCTGATGCGACTCGGCGCGGACGCGCGCACGGGCATCTGGCCGCATCGCGACGCGACCTCGGCCTACGCCATCGCCGTCGACCGCGAGTACAGCGAAATCGTCGCCACCATCGAGCGCGAGGAAGACAATCGCCGCGCGCGGCTCAGCCACGAGAGGAAGTCCACCAGCGCGGCGGTCGGTGCGCTGCGGCACACCATCGCCGAGGGCCGCGCCGCGGAGGCCATCGCCTTGATGGAAGGCGACCCGGCGCTCATCAGTGCGTGTGATGTCTATGGCGTCACGCCGCTGCACGTCGCGGCCTGGAAGCACGATCCCGCGCTGGTGGGCTGGCTTCTCGACCACGGTGCGTCGCCCGACGCCCTCGCGTTGCGCGCGGTTCCCGTACGGGTCCCAGCCGATGAGTATCCGGTGGAATCCGGGAAAACACCGCTCGACTTTGCGGCATTCGTCGCCGGCCGGGCGCCCGAAGGACGCGACTCCATTTTTTATTTCATGGAGAACGCGCACGTCGATCCTGCGCAATTTCACGAGACGGCCCGCCTGCTGCTTGAGAAGGGGGCCGAGCTCACGCCCCGCGCAGCAGTGGCCCTCGGCGACCGCGAGGCGGTGTTGCGACTGCATCGCGAAGGACGGCTGCACAACGAAATCCATTTCGTTCGCGGCGGCTTGATCAGTATTGCCGTGCGCGTCAACCGCCCGGAAATGGTGTCGCTGCTTCTGGATCTGGCACTCGATCCCGATGAGTCCGTTCCCACCGACGACGGGTTCCGAAGCTGGGGCATGCCTCTCTGGTTCGCTTCCCAATGCGGCCGGCACGAAATCGCCGAGTTGCTGCTGGCCCGCGGCGCCGACGTCAATGCCGTTGTGTACGCCTGCGGCGACTCGATATGCAGCGCGGGAGACGAGAAGATGGAGGCACTGTTGCGCCAGTATGGAGCGCGGCTCACGGTCGAAACCGTGACGGACCCGAAAACGGCGCAAGCGATTCTCGACGGGACCGTGACAGCGTACAGTCTGGGTGACGCTGAGCCGCTCAAGCTCCAGGATGCGGCCGAGCGTCTGTGCGGCGGCGATCCTGAATTCATCCGGATGTGTCTGCCGCATATCACGCGCAAGCGCGACGATCCGTGGTGGAACAGCGTGCTCATGAACGCCAAGGTGCCCGAGGGTTTGCAGATCGTTCTGGATCACGGAGTCGATCCTGATATACCCAGCGACGGCGGTTATACCCTCCTGCATCACCTGACGACGCCGGTGGCGGGGCGCAGGGGAGCCTTTGTGCCCACCGAGGAGGAGCGCCTCCAGCGCGCGACGATGCTGCTCGACGCCGGCGCGTCGCTGACGAAACGCGACTCGCTGCTCAAATCGACGCCGCTCGGCTGGGCCTGCCGGTGGGGACGTAGCGAGCTTGTCAGACTTTACCTACAGCGCGGCGCTGACCCAGTGGAGGCGGATGCCGAACCGTGGGCAACGCCTTTGGCATGGGCCACGAACCGCGGGCATCACGAGATTATCAAGTTGCTCCGCACGCATGGCGCCAGGTGATCTATTCCCCAACTTCGCGGCGGGAAGACACTTGGACGCGACCATCACTTGAAAGCCCGACCTTTGGTAGAATTGCGAGATGAGTTCCAAAACACGATCTGCAAATGAGAATGATATGGGTGAAATTCGAGTCAAAGTGCCGAACCCGGCACACCCAGATCAGCCGGTGACGAAGGTGAAGTGAACTTTCGGCAAGTCGCAAGTTCAAGAAGCGGGACGCAGTCTTGAACCAAGTCCGGCTTCCAAGTTTGCCGGTTATCTCGCGGGCGACTATCGTTGCTCTCGTGAAGATTGATCATGCTGGGAACGCACGTAGCGGGACGTTCGGGGATGACCAGCAATTTAGAGAACTGAGGGACTATTTTGAAAAACCCCGGAGGAGTGAAACTCTCGCTTCAGGTGCGAGGTAGTTCTAGTTATAAGCAAACCGATTAGCCGGTGTCAGTGAGACAGCGCAGGCTCGGCTTCGCGACCAAACCATGACCGAAAGGGAGACTCCGATGAAGCTCACTTCCATCACCATCGCCTTCCTGTTGCTGGCCACCATCGGCATCGCCTGGGCTGAGGATGGACGCCCGGCGAAGAAGGCACCCACGCCCGAAACGTTGCAAAGCGAGATCGAAGCCCTGAAAGCGGCCAAGGTCGCCTGGCGAGAGATTGCCTGGCAGAGCTGCCTGCTGGAGGGGCTCAAGGAAGCACGCGCCCAGAACAAACCCGCCTTGCTTTGGGTCTTCATCGACCGGCCCATCGACGACGCACGTTGTTGAGGGTTCGCCGGTGCCGCTCGTGCAGCGGTCTTCTCGAATCCCGACGTCATCCGCCGCGTGAATGCCGATTTCGTCCCCGTGGCCCTCAAGGCCGGGCTGGTCAACTACCCGCCCAGCGACGACGAAGGCCGGCTATACAGCGAAATCGGCCGGTCCAAAATCCTTCCGCAGGGAATCTGCGTCGTCAACTCGGCGTGCAAGGTGCTCGCCTGGGCGGAGATGTTCGACGACGAGCAAAGCGTGGCCGCCTTTCTCGACCATTGCCTCAAGCGGAGCGCCCAGTTTCCCGACGCTACAAAACCCTTCCCGGCCGAGCGCTACATGAAGTTCCCTAGCGAAAGGCTTGCCGACATCGACGACAACGGCGAAGCCCCGCGGATTCCCCAACGGCACTCCGCCGGGAAAAGTTGTCCGGCAAAGCCACCGGTGCCACGCGGGACGATCGACGCTCGGCTGTTCGGCCGAGCGCTCGACAAAGACGGCAAACCGGTGGCCGACACGCTGCGGCAACGAAACTACGTTGAAGACCGCTTCCATGTGCCCGTGGCCATGCAGGCGGCCTTGTCGAAGGCCCTCCACGTCGCCGGCAGCGACCGCTTCCGTGTGGCTGACGACCTGGCGCGGCTGCTGGTCAGCCATGCGTTCCTCGGTGAACTCGACGTGAACCCGGTGGACGGCCGCAATGGGGTCAGGGGCGATCTCAAGCAGTGCGACTTCTGGGCACGAAGGATCACGGGGGCCGACGACGATTCCGTCCGGTTACGCGTGGAGGGCACATCGGAATCACGTGGAGTTCAGCGCGGCGACGCAAACGGTTCCGACGGCCGGCTGTGGGAGCACGAGGTCGACCTCGCCTGGGAGGGAATCATTGAGATGAAACAGGAGCGCATGTCTCGACTGCTTCTGGTGGCGCGAGGTTCCGAAAAACTCAACTGGGGGAAGGTTCCTTCGGAAGCGGAATTGCAAGCCCAGCGCAACGTGATTCTCGAGTGGGCGGGCCGCGACCCAGGGCTCGATTGCGGCGTGGTCTACGGCATTATCGGCGAGCCGATTGCCGCGGACCAGGCGGGCGACGCCGCGGCGCCGGCACAACAGTTTCCAGATGAGGTCCGCAAGCACGTGGTCGAGGCACTGGCCGGCGGACCCTTTCTGGTTTTCCGCGACAAGGTGCAAGAGGAGCTGAACCTCTCCGACGATCAGAAGCAAAAACTGCTGGAACAGTTTCCCGAATACGCTCAGCAGACGAAGAACGTCTTTGACAAGATCAGCGATTTGAAACCGCAGGAGGCGGAAAAGGAGATGCGGTCCCACCGCCAGAAATCGCACGAAAGGCTGGCGGCGCGTCTCAAGGAGATCTTGCGGCCCGAGCAGCTCAAGCGGCTGCGGCAACTGGAACTACAGCAGCAAGGACCGCATGCCCTGGGCCGTCCCGATATCGTGAAAGAGCTGAACATCACGCACGAGCAACTGAATCAATTTATGGGCGTGATTCAGGACATGTACAAGAAGATCGAACCTCTGATGAAACAAGCCCAGTCCGGCGGCAACCCCGAAGAAATCCGTTCCAAGGTGATGAAGGTCCGCCACGATCACCAAGTCCAGATTGAGGCCATCCTGACCGACGAGCAGAAAAAGCAATGGAAGGGGATGCTCGGCAAACCATTCGATCTCGGTGATTGAGAACTTTTTCTGGCCGGAGTACAGACGCTGCAATCGGCCGCACGCACTCGAGCCGCGATGTCGCATTCGCTGGTTTTACCGATTGACCGAGTAGTGTTCGATCAGGCGGCGCTGCTCTGGTCCGACGACTCATGCGCCGAATCCAACATCTCTGAAGGGACACCACAAGCCTCGCACAAACAATCGGTCCCATGTGCTCGCGGATTTGACCGAAGGTGTTTTTAGCATTCGTCTTCACGCGGTCGATGGGCGATTCCACGCTTCGCAGAACATGGTTACCGACCTCCGCGCGGCGTAGGACTGGAACTATTTTCTCCAGCGGTCAGCGGAGAATCCTGCATGCCGGCAGAACCGCCGCCAATCTGGAGACGGCGTGCTCCGTGACATTCGTACCCCGCAGGTCGAGGTGCTTCAACCGTTTCAGGGCGGCCAGCGCCTGGATTCCCTGATCGGTGACTGCTGTTTCACGCAGATCGAGATCTTCAAGCTCATCATACGCAGCCAGCGCGGGCAGCGCGGCGTCGGTCAGGTTAGCCACGGCATTGCCGACTTTCTTCCGGCCGCGCAAATGCAAGCGTTTTAAGGAAGGTGGCCCATGATCGACTCGTACGAAGGGCATGGGGCCCGCCGTTGTGCGCGTTGGAATCCACCGAGCCACGTCCGCATCGGAGGCTCCGCCTTCCAGTTTGATGTTCGGGCGAAGCGTCCTGAATTGTTCCGCCCCTGCCTCGCTGACCGCTGTCAGTGTCACATCGACATTAAACAGCCGTGGCAGTCCGGCGAGCGTCATCAAGCCGGCATCGGTGATGTTGGTTACGCTGAGGTCGAGAACCGATAGTGTCGGCAAGCCCGTCAAGTGCGACAAACCGGCGTCGGTGATTTGAGAGTTGGGAATGCCCAGGACTTCCAGATTCGTCAGAGAAAGAAGTTGGCGCAGCCCATCGTCGGTCACCGCGGAATGGCAAATATTCAGCGATCTCAGGCCTTTAAGCGGGGCAAGGAACGAAAGTAGTCGGTCGTCGATCGGCGACGATGAAAGATCGAGATAAGTCAGCGTGGCCAATTGGGATATGGCCAAAAGGGTTTCGTCTGGAAGTGACGCGAACTTGAACGACTTTAGGCTCTCGACGTTTCCCGCCTCATCGAAATTGGCCCACAAACCTCGCTTCTCCCAGCCGTAGAAAATAGTGCCCTTCCGCCACTCCCTGAGCTGGTGAGGCACGGCACAAGCCATCGCGACGCCGATGGCGGCCAATGGTGCGATCGCCGCGAGGAAACGGGTGCGCGAAAGCGGCGGGGGGATTGTTTCCTGAGGCAGAAGCGAGTGGGCGGCCAATTCCGGCCCGCGAACCAGTCGATATCCGCACGTTCCAAAAACTGCCAGCGTTCCCATTCCGTTGACGAGCGTGCCGCTCAAATACGACACGAGCTGCTTCCAATCGCCACCCGAGGTAGTGCTGTGAACCAACAACAATACTCCGCCGACGCTCCCGGCAAGCAACAAGGCGGCCAGAACCGTCCGCAGAAGAGGTCGCCGGCCGTTTGCTAAAAGAATCCAGGCAACTGGCACGACGGAAAGGCCCGCCAAAGAAATCAACGATCCAGTCAGGGCAATGTTCCAGGCGTCGGCCAACAACCCTATGCGCTCGGTTGTCCCTTCCACGATCAATGATTTGGTCGCTGCGAGTAGCACCGCGGACGCGAGGGTCCAACCCATGAGCGCGCGGACGGTGAATTGGCTGCCCGATAGTCCGCCGCCAGGAGTCGCGCGGAGCATTTCGGATCGATCACCGATGAGCATCAGCCTCCAGTGTCGGATCCTTCGCAGTAGCCCAAGCGGCAGCAGCATCATCACAAAAGAGGCGAGCCAGGGAGCTTCCCCGATGTAGGTATAATCGTCGGGTCCGCCGTTGCTTTGGCATTCGCCGAAAAGCAAGGCCACATAATATGCGCCGGCAAACCAGGCTAGAAGCGGCAACCGGACGGCGCTTTGACCCGGCCCGAAAACGGCCCACAGAGCCAGCAAGGTGGGCGGAGCCAGGGTGGCGCCAATGGCCGCAGCGCAAAGGAAATCCCAAAACGGAGTCGTCGGTGCGGCGCCCCAGGGCGCCAGCACCGCCCCGGCCAATTGCAACGCCAGGAGGAGCGCAATCAAGAAGAAGTGCTGCCAACCGCGCGCATGCGACGGAAGCCAGCGACGAAGCGCAGTGGCGATTTTGCCCGCGGAACCGCGCTGATCGATGCCGGTTAAGGTTGTGCTCATCACGTCTTCCTTCCCGATGAAACGCCGACTGCTTCGATTACGCCACTTGATAACGACGGGAGACCCATTGTGTCAACGCGTATTGTTTCGGGCGTTCAAGGTTCAGCGTCAACCGGGTTCTTCGGAGGCGTCAGGAACGTGGCCCGGTCGCGAAGCAATTCAATGCATCCGGCGATCCGCACCTGATCTTCTTCCGGTGCGGTGACCGTGAGCGTGGCGTCTTCCACCTTTGCGTCAACATTGCTCCTGAAATTTTCTTTGATGAATGAGGCGAGCGCTTCCGCCACTGCATTCGGCAGCTTATACCTGGCCCGGGTCAGGGTCTCAAACTGATGACCGCTTGCGGCCGGCAAATGCGGCGCTCCTTCAAGAGAATTGTAATTGTCATGAGCCGCCAGTCGCGCAAGCGTCTTGGTCACCTCACGCACCAATTCATTCATCTTGGCCACTTCACGCGCCAATTCGTCGTTCTTTTCGCGCAATGCATCCGAGTACTCATTCGGTACCTTGGTCTCAGGGCTCATCGTACTTAAATAGCGATGCAACACCTTAACGTCGGACATTACTTGCGCCACCTTGCGCTCTTGGTCTCCAATACCCCACGGCGCCCAGGATTGCAATCCGCGCAGCAACCTGTTTGCCCGATCGAGAGCCGCCTCGGTCTCTGCCGAAGCGACGCGCGAGTGAGGACGAGGAGTTGCGGGATCAAGCGGCGATGGTGGCTTGCTCGCCACAGGCGGCGCAGGCGTGTCTTGCGCGTCACTCCAACCTGGCACAACTCACCAGAGCAACAATCCAATCAATGCCCTTCCCAGTAAAGGAACGCGACGCAAAGTACTTTCTTGCCGGATCATGATTAATCTCCTCTCTAAACGTTGTCGAACAACATTGCCCATGGCCGCGATGCGGTCGCGGCGCCGTAGACATTCTTCTGTGAGTGTTGCGAGATTTCAATGTCGATACGGATGTTCCAGCCTGCGATGAAATTGCTAATTGCTGGCGATCACGAGCGGTCGCCGGAGAATCTCCATGCCTCGCTCGTCCTGGATTACCATCCGATATTCGCCCGGCTTCAAAAGCAACTTTGGCCGTGGTTCTCCAGGCATCAAAAGCGCCTGATCGAAAGGGATAGCATCGTCGCTCTCATGCTGAATAAACGCTTGGACCAGCATTCGAACCGATTCGGCGCGGACCTCGTCTGGAATGGAAACAGCTACCCTCCCCGTGGCGGTCACCAGCCAATCGGGACGGCCTTCGATGATCTTGGTCGGCGGGTGAAGCACCTGCATGTCGACTGAACCGGCAACGGAACCGGTGACATCGAAGGCGCCATCCCCATGCCTGAGGACGACAGGACGATCCAGCCAACCATTTTTGACGGCTTGCCGCCATTGAGGCGTGGCCAGAGTCGCATCGCCCCTTTCCGTATGCAGCGTTTGGTCGATCGTCAGCGGGTCGCTACCCGTTGCGCGCGCCAGACGGGCCGCCAGCCAGACGATCTCTCGTCCGTCCTTGGCCTTCTCGGGGCGCTCCATGGCATGGCTGTAGCCGACATGCACAATCACTCGTGCATCAGGTTCTTTGGAAAAGAGCCGGTTCGTCAAGTTGCGACATTGCTCCGTTTCGCGTGAGTTGATGTCATCAACCTGGTCAGCGAGTGACGTACCGCTGGTATCTTCGTACGCGATGGGTGTGAGCCCCAGTGCCAAAGCCTCGCGAATGACGTCGCCGAACACAGGTTCGTTCATGTAACCGCCAGTTCCACGGGTCGCGTAACCGCGCGTCTTCAATTCCTGCACATCGTCCTCCACCAACGCCTCCGCAGCGTAGTATTTATACCCTTGAGCGCGAAGCTTTGGCAACAGTCGCAGGATGAAGGCGCGGTGCTGTGGTACATGATGTGCTTCGTTCACGATGACGATGCGGTGATCTCGCGCCTGCTCGGCAATGGCATCCAGCGCAGACACGCACACGACCGATTCCGAAAAAGGAACCGCCTTCTGAGGCGGCTTGCGGGTGAGAGTGTCCATCGCCTGATGTGCTCCACGCCAATCACCCACGCACGAGCGGAGCACGGCCAATTGCTGTTGAAGCAATGGGTCCTTGTCTCTCTCTGACTCCAGCACAATCAGGCCGGTCAGCGGTTTGCCTTCCCCAACCAACTCGTCAGCCTGCTCGCAGAGACGCAGTGTCGTGCCTGGCAGTTCTTGCGCGACGCACACTTTCAGAGAGTGCGTCAGAAACAGAATTACGGCGATGCGTACCGCGATCACTCCACTCGCCGCGTTCGATCGACTCTGGTTTCGCTTGATTCGACGCCCAAGTTTCATCGACCGATCTCCTTGTGAAGTGTGCGGGCCCTCCTTGCGGCCAGGATAGTGCGCTCAGCGGGCGATGCGCTGCGCGCAAGTTTGGCCGTTTAATCTATTCTAAGGTGATGACCACGCCCATTTTGGCTCGTGCGTATCCAGGTCGATCACTCTAATCTGGCCGCTCCAGCCGCCAAACGCCAGCCGTTTGCCGTCGGGCGAAATCGCCACGCCGAAAACCAGGTCATTGGCCCCATCGAGCGTCTCCGCAAGTTTTGGGTGTGCGAAGTCGGCGAAGTCCCACAGGCGCACCGAGCCGTCCATGCCGCAACTGGCGAGCAGCTTGCCTCCCGGCGCGAAGCACAAATCGGTGACGCTTCCCTGCTTGTGTCCCTCAAGCCGACCGACTTCCTTGCCGCTCTCGACCTCAAAGATCCGAATCGTCGCGTCAGCACAGCCGGTGAGGACATGCTTGCCGTCCTCGGTGAAGACGACTCCGTTGACGTCGGCCGGGTGCTGCAGACGGTGCAAGACCTCGTAGTTGTCCATATCGAGCAGATGCGCGACACGGTCCTGGCCGCACATGCACAAAGTTTTTCCGTCCGGTGAAATCGCCATGCCCCACACCTTGCGATGAAGCTTCCAGCTATGCAACGGCTTCTTCGACGGCACATCGAAAACGCGCACGGAGCCGTCCCCCACCGCGGCGACCAGGACTCGGCGCTGCTCGTCGGGCAAGAACTGCAACACTTCGACGTTGCGTGGCAACTTTATTTCATCCGTGCGCTTGCCCGACTGCGCGTCGTAAAAAGAAATCATTCCGCCGTAATCGCCGGAGACGAAGTATTCGCCTTTCGGCGCCCACGCGACCGTCCTCACTCCGCGCTGCGTCGGAATCACGAACTTTGCTTCACCCGTTTGTGCATCCCAGACCCGGACTTCGCCTCCCTCGTTGGCGTCCCAATGGCCGTGGGCAGTGGCCAGCCATTTTCCGTCGGGCGAGTAACGAGGAAACCAGGCAAGCCGCACGACCTTCCGGTCTTGCCGCGCACCCGTCCGATCCTCAGCGCCGGCCTTTTTGTCTTCCGGCACGACTTCGATGATGCACGCGCGGTCGGCGGCCAACCATTTACGGACGGCAGCAGCGGCCGCTTCGGGCGACACCGCCTTCATTCTCGTCCGGAGCTGATCGAAGTCGCCGGCCACGATCTCCATCCTCAGCCGCTGCAACTCGATATTGCCCCGGGCGGTCGTGCGGCTGACGTCGGGCGGCAACTCAACCTTATCCAAATCTGTCTGAAAAAACTCGTCGAGCTCGTTCGAGTAGGAACGCAATTCCATTTCGTCGAGTCCGCCCGGTTGACCCAGGCGGTCCATCTCGGCGGCGACGAGTTTCCTCCAAGCGTCGAAGCTCTCCTCGGTCGGCGCCTCGCAGTCGATGACCAGGAGGCGATCGAAATCGTCATGCACTTCTGGCAAGGTTCCCAAGGCCGCACGGTCGGGAGAGTTGAACAACCGCCTTTCCAGCACGCCCGCGACGAGATGGAGAGCCGGATAATCGGGATCGTCGGCCGGCGGAAGCGGCCAGGACATGAACCAATGCCGCATGGGCACGTCCCATCGCACGCGCCGCTTACCGGGCGTCAGCCCCGGCCGCGATGGCAGTGGATCCTTCGCTTTGGCCAGCGGTCCGAAGCGATCTTCGATCGCTTGACGTGTCTGGGCGACGTCGAAATCCCCGATGACGATAAGAACCGCCGAATCGATGCGGAAGCAACGATCATGGAAGCCGCGCACGTCCTCGACCCCGAAGTTCTTCATTTGTCGCCGCAGTGGAACTTCGGTTTGGGCGTGGAACGCTGCCTGTGCAAAGGGGACCAGGGCAAGATTTCCCCAATGTTCGACTTCAAACAACACACTGGGGATCTCCCGCTCGAGCGTCGCGGCGGAGTAGTTCATGTTGCCGAGGATGGCCGCCTCAATGGCCAGCGCCAGGGGCAGTTCGTCGCGCGTGCAATCATCCAGGTCGAAACGCATGAATTCGCCCAAGTTCACGGCACTCAGCTTGCTTTCCGCGTACCACTGCTTGACCTTTTCGGCAAGCCGTGCGTCACCCACATCGAAAACCGTGGCATGCTCCGTTATTTGCGACAAAAGCGCCTGGCCCTTGCCCTCATTCAGTATGCCCGCACGCACGGCCAACGACAGCGCAACCTTGCCTGGATCGCGTTCGGGCACTAGCCGCACGCGCAAGCCGTTCGGTAGCACAAATGAAGTTGGTCCGGCCTCGGGCGATTGCCCAAGAAACATTCCCAATAAGGCGAAACCTAATGTTGCGAGCACTGCGATCACTCCCTTCCTGAATGAGTAGAAATTGCGCGGACGACCAGTAGTTTGAGGTGCGAGCGACGCGGGCAAAGGCGCGACCGACGGTTGTTGCAAATGAGCCAGACACTGCTCGAGCAGGTCGCTCACCTCCTGCGCCGAGTCAAAGCGGGGTGCGGGATCCTTTTGCAACAATCGATCGACAAGGGCACTGAACCACGGCGGCAGCTCACGATTGAGCGAGGCCATCGGCTGGGGCGCGTCATCAACCACTCGCCGCAGGGTGGCGATGGTTGAGTCGGCGCGGAAAGGCGAAACGCCCGTCGCCATTTCGTAGAGGACGCAGCCCAGACTGAACAGATCGGAACGGCCGTCGAGCGGTTCGCCTCGTGCCTGCTCGGGCGACATGTACTGGGGAGTGCCGGCGATGATGCCCCATCGCGTGAGGGCAACGTCATCCGCGGCGCACGCCAGGCCGAAATCAGTGAGTAGTGCCCGTTCCACTCCCTTTTCCAACAGGATGTTGGCCGGTTTCACATCTCGATGAACCAGTCCCTGTTCGTGTGCCGCGGCCAGGCCCGCCGCCGCCTGCATGCCGATGCGTAGAACTTCCGTGAGCTCCAATGTCCCTTTCGCGGCCAGCCGCTGGGCGAGTGATTCTCCGCCAACCAGAGGCATCACCAAGAACGGCAATCGTCCGCCTGCTTGCACCTGGTAAATCGCCATCACATTGGGATGTACGACAGCCGCCGCCGCTTGAGCCTCGCGTGAGAACCGCTTCTTGGCCAACGAGCTGCAGGCCAGGTGTGGCGACAGAACCTTGATTGCCACGGAGCGCTTCAGATCGGGGTCGAAACCCTTCAACACCACTCCCATGCCGCCCCGGCCGATGATCTTCAGCACCTCGTAGCCACCTAACCGACCAAGCATATTCGGCCCGTTAGCGGGCTCGAGGAATTCCACGGCGAAGTCCGCTTCAGACCATTCGTCGCCAGCGGTCAGCGCGCCATCCAGTTCGTCATTGGCAAGCATCGCCGCGGCTTCATGACACCAACTTGCGCCGCCGGCCATTCGTTCCAAGGCCGCGCTGCACTCCTCGCAGGCTTCCAGGTGGCGATGCAGCAACACCTCATCGCACTCCGACAGCTTTCCCGCCAGCACCGATTGCAAAAGGTCGATCGAACAGGAAGACGTCATACCGTTTCCTCCAGTTCGTTCACCTTGGCACGCAAGCGGGCCAGCACGCGACACTTGGCGACTCGAATTGCCCCCAAGGTCATCCCCAGTTTCCCGGCCGCGTCGGCGGGAGACTTTCCGGCGATGCTGGTCTCCCAGAAGGCCGCCCATGTCGCGGGGCGGACTTCGGCGCGTACCTGTTCGGCCGCGCGCTGAAACATCGCCCGCCGCAATTCGTAGTCGAACTCGGCGCTCGCCGGCTCTTCCGCCGCGGGCAGCATGTCGAGCATGGCCAGCATATCGGAACCACCGGTTCCGACGACGCGCCGGTCGCGATGTTTGAACCAGTTGATCACCAGGTTGCGAGTCACCCGCCGCAGCCATCCGCGGAACGATCCTCGCTCTCTTGCCGGATCCCAGCGATCGATATTGCCACTGACGGCCAGAAACAGCTCCTGCATGATCTCCCGCGCGTCGGCGTCTTGGAGCCCGTGCCTCCGAAGCAATCGATAAACCACTGGCTCATACAGGTTTACGAACTCAAGCCAAGCCCGGTGATCTTGTGGATCACGCAGTCGGAGCAACAAGCTGGAGCGTGTGGAAGGGGTTGCGGTCATCGTCACATCCTATGATAAATACACAACGGATTATCGTTGGCGTTACACGGGAGGCAAAAAATCCGGGTTTAGCGCATGCAATCGACCTTTGGTTCCAGATGGCCCTCAGATGCGGAATATCGCAGCGGTGACTTCGCCCTGGCCGACGCCGCGCTCATTTCCGTGGCAACTGGCACCCAGAACAACAGCGACTTGACTGGCACGGCAGCGTTCCTTCGTGCCATGAGCCTGTTCCAGTAAGGCAAAAAGGACGACGCCCGACTGGACGGCTATCGAACCTTTTCTGGCCGGAGTACAGACGCGGCAATCGGCAATTGGGTGAGTCTTTCAAATCGTCGCGCCGGCGCCGGCCTCGACTGCCGCTTTCACTTTCTCGATGAACACCGGCCAGCGCGGGTCCGATTCCAGGCCCATGAGATTGATGAGGCTGCGCCCAACGGGCAACCATGCCAGGAAGAGATCACGCTCAACCAACGCCTGTTCCACGCGCGGCGAAGGCCAGATCATTTTCTCCCAGGGCGGCATGAAGATGAGACAGGAAATATGGACTTGTGGGGGCTGGGACCGTGCGCTCGGTCAGTTCGCGTTGAATCTGCCGCGCTTGGCCTACCTGCGCGGAGAGCGCCAGTGCCTGACCCAGTGTGGATAAGAACATGGGCAACCGTCCGGAAAGCTCAACGGCCCGGTGCAGTTCCACGAGCGCCGCCTCGCGATCTCCCAGGAACCAGTATGCCCGGCCCAACTGCCAGTGAGCGAAGGCAAAATTCGGGTCGAGCTCGAGAGAGCGGCGCAGCGGCGGCAGCGCCTCGGCGAACGATTTCAGGGAGTTATTATCCATCATGCGTCGGCCAGCAGGCGCTCGTATTCATCGTGAGGGCCAATCCAAAACCAGATCAATCCATCCGCCGCCTCGGCCGCCAAAGCCCGATAGCCCGAAGCTGCCCGCACCGACCACAGCCGTCCGACCTTCTTGAAGTGCAGAGACGGATGCCGAGGGTTCTGCCGCAACAGTGCATAATGGCGATCGGCCACTCGCTGCACCGCCTCCGGCAGACGAGCATAGCATTCCCAAAAGTCGGCGGTGGTGTGGTGATTCAAAGCGGGCGAGTCCGTCCGGCTCGGTGGTCGTCCAGCGCCTTGTCGATCATCTCGTCGAGTCGGCCGTCGCGCTCGTCGCGCTCGATCTGTTCGTCCCAAAGCCGCTCGCTGAACTCCATTAACCACGCCCGGACCCGGGCGACATCATCGGCGGGGAGCTGCTCGATTGCGGCGGTGATCTCCTCGACTGTGCTCATCGGTGCTTACGAAGTGAGGGTGAAACGCTCTAAACCAGCGTATCACCCGCGCGTCTCGTCGGCAACCGCGAGACACCGATGTTCGTCGCAGATGTGTTGTTGCTTGATTGTCGGCCGCTCAAGTGAGTCTTTCAGATCGTCGCGCCAGCACCGGCCTCGACGGCCGCTTTCACTTTCTCGATGAACACCGGCCAGCGTGGGTCCGATTCCAAGCTCACGAGCTCCATGTGGTTGCGCCGAACCGGGCACCACGCCAGGAAGGGCTCACGCTCGATCAACGCCTGTTCCAGGGCGGCGAAGGCCAAGTCATTTTCTTCCAGGCCGGCATGGAGATGGGCCGCCCAACTGCACCTCCAGCGCGGCGACGATGGCGCGGCTGATGTCGTCCTGGATGTCGAACACGTCCTTCATCTCGCGGTCGTAGCGCTCGCTCCAGAGATGGAAGCCGTCGCGCACCTT
>DATLUO010000047.1 GCA_035533075.1 Pirellulales bacterium
AATTGCTCAAAGAACAGGCAGCCAGATGACCACTATGCACATCATTTGAGCAGCCGCCCAAAACTCCTCCTGTCAGGTTAATCGATGGGCAAAAACCTCGTGTTTCATCGGTTGGTGTAAATTTACACCCACCGTGCGCGGGGGGTGCGGTCGACCAACAGCCGGCGTCACTGCTCAATGTTGCAGCACGCGCGACCGACCCATCGGCCACGCTCTTTTTCCCGTCTGCCGGTAATACGCTTGGCGAACGCCGAATATCCACCCGCCGCGGAAAAATTCCGGCAGGGTCGCTGCCACCAGCCACTAACCCTTAGACGCCACGAATGCCAGAAAGTTCCGCGGATGTGGCCTGGGTCTCTTTGCATGGCCGGCGGCTGCTGTACGACGGCCCCGGCACTTTGGCCGGTCGCGGTCGTGCGCGGAGGATGGGCTTCCCAGCCCGTCACGTGAGCGCCATCCTACCCTATGCCCGTGAGGCCGGCCTCTTCGCCGTTGCGGAGCATTTCCAGGACTTCGTTTAACCTGCGGTCGAGGTCGTCCTTGAGCTCGTTGGCGCGGTCTTCGATAAACTTGCCGCTGGTCTGAATCGTGCGGGCTTTGGTGGCCATTTCGGCAATGCGATCGACCCAGCCCAGCAACTCCTGCACGTGCTGCTCGATCGCCTCCAGGTCGAGTCCGCCGGCCGCCCCGCGGCGCGCGGCCGCCACGGCGAGCGCCCGCGCGATCTTGTAGGCCGAATCGAGGAACAAAAGCGGCCGGCCGGCTGCGAGGGCGTCTTTATCGACGGTGCAACAAAAGTCCTCGCCGATACGGCGGAAATCGCCGACCTCGGCCGGCTCGCTCCCCTTGGCGAACACGAAGATGCCGATCACCGCCTTGCGGTTCTTTTTCGCGTCGTCGATCGCCGCCAGGGCATCCTTCAGTTTCCACTCCGACTCCTTGACCTCGACCACGATTTTCAGCCCCGGCGCGCCGGCCGTCTCGCCCAGCGTCGCCACGAAGTCGCCCTGCTTCGATCGGGCAACGGCGCCGACTGTCCCGCGAACCAACTCCGTCTCGTCGCCCAGCCCGCGGCCCATCGCCGCGAAGACTTTGTACAGATCGGCCTCAAACTCGATCCCCTTGACGTGCCCACGGGCAGCCTCGGCGGTGGTGGCTTCTTCGACGCCCAGTGCCCGGTTGATCTTCTGAAAACCGTCGTCGAGCATCGTCTTGAGCCGCGACATGGCCGACTCTTCCTGGTCGAGCGAGAACTCGGCCAGCACCTCATTGAGGCGGTTTTCCAGCAGCTTCTGCATGCGGGCTTCGATGAGCATGATGACGCCGTCTTTGTTCTTGGGATCGAGCGACTTGGCGAACAGGCTGTTGGGGCCGACCTGCGCTTCCATCAGGCGGCCCAGCTTGCCCTCGGCCGGATCGAACCACGCAGGCGTTTGGTCCGCGCGGCACTCCCGCCCGTCGTCGCTGGCCGCCACCGCCGGCCACGACGGGCGATATCACGGGGGGCATGGGCGTTGTCGGGTCGAACCTCGCGGGCGTGATGCTCACAAGCTATACTGTCGCCTTCACGAGTGTGAGCATATTCCCTGGCTGGACTGTTGTGGCGTTTCGGGTTCCTAAATGAACATTCCTCTTCATTCTCGGCTTCTTGGGATCGCCGCCGAACGGTTCTTTGGGCTGGCGCGTAAAATCGCTTCGGCGCAAAATGGGCAGCCGGTGCCGCGGTTTTCGGATTGGGCCGAAATCGAAGCCGAATGGGCCCGGAATAATTCGGCCCTGAATGGGCAGGCAGGCCAGTACGAGGCTGCCGCGAGATTGCTGCTGGACTTGGCAATGCTGAAGTGGCGAGTGCGCGTCGAAGGGAGCGAAATCGAGCTGGAGGCCCCCGCGTTGGGCAGCCGCCGCAGCATGACCGTTGAAGAGACGAAGGCCGCAAAAGACGCTGTTCGCCGTGAATTGGCTCCAATGCTGTATGAGCAATTCAATGACCCGCGGGTCAGGCACTTCCTGGACCTGATGGAAACCCCTGGCGAAAACTCTGCCCTTGCGAGCATTCGTCAGTTAATTGCCGACGGCGCAGAGGTCTTCGAGCGAATGCGGCCAGCGCTGTTAATCACTGGCGACGACCGGGGCAGGGTGTTGTCTCATTGCGTGCGGCCATATTTGCAACTCGTGCCCGATGAAAACGAGGATCCAATCAGCGATGAGTTCACGGGCCATTCACTAGGCAATATCTGGCGGTATTTTCGCTATTCATGGTCGATTCCAAATACACCGATTCCTGGCCGACGTTTGAACTATTTGGTGCGCGACGCCGCACACCCCTGTCACGCGGTGATGGGCATCGCCGCCCTCGGCAATAGCCCGATGCAATCTGGCCCACGTGACGATGCCATTGGCTGGTCAACTGATGCTTTCCGCTCGCGACTCCGGCAAGCTGGGTCGCGTCGAGATCGCCGCGAGCTCCGGCATTGCCACCGATTTCTCGAGAATACACTGGAAAACGCCCTGGCGGAAATCGAAACCAAGTCGCTTGTGAAAAAGAACGAACTCGAGCGGCCCACGGAGGTGGTTATCGAGCGGCTGCGTCGTCGCAGCGCGGAATTTGCCGAGCGACGGCAGGACGTGTTGCAGGCGATTTCCGGCGAGACGACCAACTCCCCCAAGTACCTCCAGGAAATGGAAACGTGTGATGCCGATCTGCCGCCCGTGAAGGTAGCCCTGCTGGAGCTCGAGGGACGAGCGATCAACGACGAAAACAAGCTGCGATCCCGACAAATGCTCGTGGCGAAGAAACGCGCATTTGAACTGAGCCGGCTCTTGCAGGCTCGCCTGACGCTCCAGCGCGAGGCCGACCGTCTGACCGATCCGGCAGCAATTGAGGGCTTGCTGCGCGAGGACGCCTTTAACTCGGCTTTGAACACGACTCTAGTAAGCGCAAAGAGCGCTCGAGCGGGCACCAACATGCTGGAAGTCACTACCTGCGGAGCAATCCCCCCGTACAACCACTTGCTAGCCGGAAAGCTTACGGCCCTCCTTCTACTCAGCCCGCAAGTGGCGGACGACTATCGCCGGCGCTACGGCGACCAGCCATCGGTGATCAGCTCCCAACTCAAGAACGCGCCACGCACCAAGGGCTGCACGCTGGCCTGGCTCAACACCACCAGCCTTTTCGCGATCGGCAGCAGCCAGTACGAACGCTTGCGTCTGCCGGCCGGGATCATTGCCTCCGAGCAGCCGGAAATCCGCTACAAGTTCCTCGGCGAAACTGAGGGCTACGGCACCGTGCAGTTTTCCAAGGCAACGACGGAAGCCATTCAACAAGCACTGGAAGACGAGACGACTTATCGCCATGTCAATCACGTGTTTGGCGAGGGCCCCAGCCCGAAGTTCCGTAAACTCCGCAGTGGGATGGACCTGCTCGGCTTTAACGCTACCGTGTTGATGCGTCATGACCAACCGCGGCGCGTTTACGCGGTTTCGTTTTGGTCGAAGGCGGCAGAGTTTTTGCGAGGCGAATCGGCTCACGTCCCAGAATTTCTGCGTCACCCCGAAAGATATCGCGATGCCACCGACCGGATCGTGGAATATTGGCGTCGCCGTTGGCTTGCCAATCGGATTGACTTTGCACCCGCCCTGGAATCGCTTCGGCAGGGTAGGGGTTGGCTCCTGAGCGACCGGCTGCAGCCGACGGGGGAACCGACTCATCGCAAACAGCGTCCTGGTTCTGCAGGAAAGCCAGTGCAGAGCCACCCCGAACTCGATTTCTGGCGTGACTTAGCCGTGGCCGGCTCACGAGTCTGCGCGGATGAACTTACGGACGAGGAACTCTCTCGCCTGCACGTGCCACAACCGCTCGACAAGTTCCTCGTCGATAAGGTGAAAAAAGGCTTCAGTTTGATCCTCACGGGCAACGCCGGTGACGGCAAAACACATTTGTTGAAACGGCTAAAGTCGGAGTTCGACCGCGTCAAGGCGGAAGTTGTCTATGACGCGACAGCGATCATGAAGCCGGGAGACGTGTCGCCGATCCTTAAGCTTTGGAAAAAGGCGATCAAGGCTGGCCGACCGTTCTGTCTTGCGGCGAACGAATACCCTCTTTTCCTGCTGCGCCGGCACCAGGGACGTGAATTGCCGCAGCACATTGCTGAAATCGATCGTCAGTGCAAGGGTAGGTTGGTCTACGGGCCCGACGAAAGTCCCGAAGAGGCAGCGCGAGAGAAGGTTCTCGTCGTCGACCTTAGCTTGCGGAACCCTCTCGTATCTGGATTCGCGGAAAAGCTCTTGCAACAGATGCTGTCTCGACGGGAGGTCCTCGCCGCGGCGAAATCAGACGCCGAAGGTGATCTCGCTTGGAACTTGCGGCGACTCAATCAGCCGGAAATACAGACGAGGTTGTTGAACCTTTTTCACCGACTTGCTAGCGCCGGACGCCGGGCTACGGTGCGCGAACTGTGGATCCTCGTTGCACGGCTGCTGTTTGGGGAATGTCGCCCTGACAATGTCCCTGTACGATCGCCGTCGCGATGGTACTCGGAGCGGCTGTTTCAAACTGACCCGCGTTTCACATTGCCTGGTCTGCTCGCGGATCTTGCCGATCCGGCGCGTCACAGCCATCCGCGTTGGGATGCGCGGCTCGAATACAGCCAGACCAACGACGCAGATTGGCTGGTCGACGGTGTTCCAGTGTCTCAGGCTCGCGACGGCGATCGCTTCCGGGCCCTCAAGCGTCGCTTCTATTTCGAGCATCGGGAAGGGTTGCGAGCATTCGAGTTGGCAGGCACACCCGGTCAGCGGTTGCTCACGCTGCTGGTCGAGCTCCGTGAGCCCGACCATGGCTTCAAGAATAATCTCGTCGCGGCTATCAACCGCGCGTATTGTGCGGTGCCGTTTCCGGAGGCCGCGACGAACTTGTACCTATGGATCGGTCACCGGTTCCATGAGCAACCATCGCATGCGTACGTTGCGTGCCAACAAATCCCCGCGTCGACGCTACGATTCATGTTGCCGCGATTGCCGCGGCGGTTGAGCGGCGCGTTCGGATACCAGCCGGATCACGTCCGAGTCGAGTTCCAGCAATCTGCCGGTCAGTCCGTAAGGCTCGACGTGGATTACACGCTCTTTGTGGCACTGGAGAAGCTCGAGCAGGGCCTGCCACGGCACCTTTTGCCGGCTCGGGACGTGAATCGCCTCGATGCTTTCCTCGACGAACTTCGCCGCACGGACGTGTCGCAGACCAACGTGTTCTTCATTCACAACCATGACACACGGACAACCGCCAAGATTATTCTGTCCGCGGATGGAAAGCGTTACGAGGAGGTCACAACTTTTGAGTAAGGAACAGATATACGGCTGCGCGTTCGGGTTCAACACCGAGCGCCGGATCAAGCCGATTCATTTCGCCTCCGGATTTTTTCTGGCGTTGACGAACCGGTACTATCAGCTTGAGACGCTGAACAAGACCGTCGCGACATCTTCAAACAAAGAGATGAAGGAAGACTATGCAACGCCGGGTCTGCGCGAACTGCTCCTCGCAAACGGATGCGTTTGTGCTGATTTCAGCGTGGAGTCCGTTCACAATATGCGCGGACACCTGCAACCTGTGGCTGACAACGACGAGGCCGTCTATCCGGCGTTTCGCCCCTACTCCGGCTTCGGAAATGATTATTCTCTCGTCTCCTCTCGTCTCTTGACGAATCACAAGCGGAATGACGGCTACGCCGGATTGTTCGTATCGTTAGTGCTCCAACAGTCCGACGCCGGCAAGCGTGTGGCAGAAATGGCTCTCCAATGGTTGGAATCGGATCGCTCGGCATTGTATCGACTCTTCCGGCCATTGATTGACGATGAGGATGAAGCTGAGTCATGTGATGAGAAGGAGAGTCACGAGATTCGTTTTGGAGAACTGAAGACGACGCGGCTGAAGCGGGTTAGCCGGATGATGGTGGATCAAACCTCGGCTTTGGAGTGCCTCTGCAGAAACCTGGAGCGGCTGGTTGCTCCAGAGACGCGTCTTCGCGGCCTCACAATCGCCTTGCTCATTTGGCTCGTTCAATATTTGATCCGCGAAGGGCAAGGCAAAAAGTCGTCGCCGCTGCTGCTGATGGACTTCTTGGGGCGAAGACAATCAAGATTGCGGTCACAGAGTCGATGGTGTTTCACCAGAACGACCGAAGACCTCTTGCAAAGCTTTGCGCGGTTCGACGCCGAGGGCCGTTTCGACGAATGCCACAGTGAATACGAGGCACTCACAGCGAATTCGGCGTCGAAGTTTCCGCCGCTGCAGGAGGTTTTGCGAGAACTCAGTCTACGATCAGGGCTGGCGCAGCCACGCGCCAATAATATCCCAAAACACTTTGAATTGCAGCCTGATACTCTTCGCGTCCTCGTCTTGTCGATGATGCCGTATGGAGAAGTTCGGTCACTTGCAGAGTTAGCAACCCAGCTTTACATGGTCTGGGGGATTGTCATCGGTGCAAACGCCGACGACTCCGCACGTCTCGCCTCAAACGGCTACGCGGGTCTTGATCAGAGCGAAGACTTAACGCCAAATGTCGAAGCCTTTGTACGACTGCTGAAGGAGTTGGGTTTAGCAATCAATCCAGCCGATGGGCTGGTTCTTTGTTCAACCCATAGCGAGAGTTTTTCATGACCGCCGACGAACTCGCCTCCCAAAGTCTGCTGTGCTGGATTGACGCGGAGTTAAGCACGCACCGCGCGTTGGCGCGCCAGGAACTGCCCAAAATCGACTTGCCTTATTTCTTCGCTGGGTTGTCACAGCTCGCGTTGCCGGGTCCAGTTTCGTTGGCCTTGGTCGACTTCGATGCGGACATGGGCAAACTCGTATCTCTGCGGAAGAAGTATAAAGCAAATGGGATCATGCACTTGTCGGACGATCTGCACATGGCCGGCTCGTGGCGAAACTCACGAGCCTCGCACCCGTTCACGGTTGCACTTGCGCGAGGTCGACATCCTGGTGTCAACACTCTCCAGCACCAGGAGCAAGTGACTTCGGGGCAGCTTGTCCGCTACCTGTTGAGTTGGACCACGGAACGCGCTCCGTTCGTAAAAACATCGGGTCACAGGAAACTCTTGGAAGTGCTTACAGACGATGTGCTGCTCGCGGCGTTTTCATTCGAGCAAATTCGAGCGTTTCTCGCGACCTGGGCGACAAACGAGAAGAAGCACGGCAGCAACGCCCCCCGCGCGTCGTTACCCGCCCTCGGGTTGTTCGCTGATCCGGCTCTGTTTGAGCTCAGTCCGGGGCCGGAACTCCGACTCCAACGCAACTTGGAGACGATCCGCAAGATCCGCGACCTGGGCGCCGGATCCTTGACGGCATTGCGGAAGCGCGTCGACAAGTCCAGGGGATCCCGTCTGCGAACCATTTTGGCAAAGATTGAGACCGTCCGCCGCGAGCCAACCGTTGCCAAATTGGCTGACGTTACGCTCGCCGATGCGTTGGAGTTGCTAAACCCGCAGCCGGAAAGAAACCGCGAGCCCCCGGCGGAACCCGAAACAGAGGTCGACGAGGCGCTGGGAACGCTCGACGACCGAACGCTACCGCGAGCCGCCGCGGACGCCTTGCTTGACGACCGGCGGGACGATCTCCGTGCAAACGCGGAGACCCTTGCGGAACGGCTCCGCGATGCCATTCAGGGTGACGACACCGATGACGAGGTGAGCGGTGAGGTGCTCGTGGCCGGTGAACCGCAAGAGTTTTCCACAAGGCTCGACCGGAAATTCGTCGGGTGGATTCACAAGTTCTGTTCAGGGGAGGTGTGGGGCGGTTTGGTCCAAACAAACCAGCCCGATCTCGCGCGGGCCTTGGCGGACTACGACCGGCCCGGCACACGTGTCACCAACCCGGAAGAACTAACAGTCGACGCAGAAGGCAGCGAACAGCTTGGGTTGTCGCGGTTCTTCAAGGACTGGGACCAGGAACTGGAGCGACTCACCGGGAAAAACCCTACGATTTCAGTCATTTGGCGCGAATTCGTCGAGCGGCGCAGCGAGCTGCTGCCAGACCTCGACATGCTGGCCCACTTTCCGCTCGATTGGTTCGCGGGCAATTCGAAGGCGGCCAAAACGGCCGAGAAGTACCTGAATGTCGCGGGACAACTGTACGGCTCGGTCGCCGCGAACTACGACCGCATGTCCGGCGAGGTGGATCAGCACTGGGCGCGAACGACGCTCGATGGCTTGCTTGCGCTCGACGTAGTGCAGGTTCGCGTCGAATTGGGACGGGGTGAGGAAGCGTTTAAGGCCGTTCTTCTGCCTACGCATCCGCTGCACTTGTGGCGCTACTGCCGGCTCAGCGCGATCCTGAGGGGCCTGGGTAAATCACTGCCTCCAGAGGATCGTCGCGCCGTGTTGGAGGAAGTCGGCGAGCCACAGCAGTTCCTAAGTGTCATCTACGCCAGTCGCTTTCCGGGCAATCGCGGCGCGGATCGCATTCTCCCTGTGTCGAGCGACATCCACCGGCTGGCGACGTTCGAAAATCTCCGCAATGCCTGCCAGTCGGAGGACGGGCAGCAATCGCTCGCGTACGCCGTTGAGCGGTTCGCCGCCATTCATCGCCAGCACGTGTTTCCGCTACGCCTGGTTTTGCTGAACCCACCGCATGCCGGTAAATTGCTGCTCGGCTTGCTCAAGCTGCTCGATGGCCGAAAGCGCGACTTCATCCCTAACCTGTGTATCGAGATTCGCGGTACGCCTGAGCACGCCGGACGTCTACACGAAGCCCTGCCGTTTGACACCCGCGAACGCGACCTTCTGGAAGAACGGATCGCCAGCGGCCGCTTGGAATTGCGGGTCGACCGGCAGCCGAAGCCTCTATTGCAACATCTCGCGGCGTTGAAAGACAATCCGTGTCATCTGCTCGCTGTCTTCGACGAATCGAGCGTCAGTATCCGCCGCGGCGGCGCCGGCCTGCATCTGCCGATGAGCCCGTTCTGTGTTCGTCGGAACCCGAAATTCGACAAGTTTCAAAACGCGCTCCGATTGGAACCGGCCGATACCGATCCGCCCTTCGGCGAGTTCCTTAAACTGTTGAACAAGGCCGAAGGAGCCGAGAGCGAAGGAAACTCGTACGCGTGGGGCGATGCCCAAGGTCTTCGGGAGGCTGTGGATGGCACGGTCTGCGGTGACGAGTTTGCGGCGCGCTGGTTTTTCCTTGCTGATCGCGCACTGCCCGCCGAGGGAGGAATGAACGCCAAACGCCTGCTCCGTCGCCGCGAGGGGCAGCGACACGTATTGCTCACCGCTGGCGACTATCTGGCAATGGTTCGGCTCATGCGCCCAGTCTTTGAGGAGGACGCTGCCAACTTGCTCGTCTCCGTGCCGCAACTTGAAACGCTGTTGGCTGAGGGTGCTCATCTTGTCGGGGGTGGCGTGCTGGATCTCGTAAAATCGAGCGACGGCACAATCGTGAAGCAGAAGGTAATTGGACTGATGGGCCTGTTGCTGGCGGCTCGTGACCACCGGCGGCGACACCCGGCGAGTCTGGTCGTCTCCACCGACTCGCAATTGGCTCGGCTCTGGCTGCGGCTCGGACAACAGGGGTTGGGCGAAATGGGACAACGTTGTGACTTGCTGGCGCTACGCGAGGAAAACCGGCATCTGGTAATCGAATGCCTGGAGGTGAAAAGTTCGCTGGACTCTCCGTTGGGGGCGACCGACTCTCGCATCGGCGAGGCTCGGGATCAGGTGCTGGCGACTCTGGAGGCGGTGCGCGATGGCCTTAGCGGCGTCAGCCCAGGCGGCGTTGAGGCCACAGTTCTCACCGCGCCGCGCTGTGAAATGATCAAGGAGGTGTTCGTCGCCGGTTCAATGAGCCGGCATGCAACAAAAGAACAGCGTGCCGTATGGGCTGACTGGCTCATGCGGCTTTTTCGTCCGTCGCCCGCACTGGTCGAGCTGCGCGGGAGAATCGTCGGCGTGTGGATCCGTAGCAGTCAGCGAGGCACGGAAGAACGACTCGCCGATGCCCCGTATCGCATTGACCTGCGGCACCTTGGCGAACGGGAAGTGGAGGAGTTGCTCGCAGGCGACGGAGGGCCCCCAAAGGACGACGACCAGTCAGGTTTGAATGGCTCCGACCTTGATGAACCTCCGTGTGGACCTCCGTCTGGTTCGCTTGCGAAATCTTCGTCATCGCCAAACGAGCGGGCCACCCATGCCGTGGCCAGCTCAAAGCAAGTCACTCGGTCAGCCAAACAACCTGCGTCGGCGCTCACTTCGTCAATTCTGCTTGGCCGTGCAAGCGATGACTCCTCCATTACTTGGGAGCCGAGCATTGCGGGCAATCCCCACCTGCTGGTCGCCGGCCAACCAGGCACCGGGAAGACGACATGTCTCGTCAACATTTGCTGCCAGTTCGCGGATCACGGTGTGATGCCGATCGTATTCGACTTTCATGGGGACATCGAGGCCAAGCTTGCTCCGCGCATTCCTCGAATGGTTCGTTCGGGGATGCGGAGTCTGGGCTTCAACCCGATGCGCGTTCCAATGCATCAGATACACGGCCACGTAGAAGCTGCCGGGTTGCTTCGGGACATTTTCTCCGCGGTCTTTCCCGACCTCGGCGACCTGCAGCTGGAGGCGCTCCGCACGGCGATCAAGTTGACATTTGAGGCAAAAGGCTGGCCAATTGGTGTCGGCAAGAAACAACCTGAGTCGCCAGAGTTTGGCGAGTTCCTGGGCTATCTGCGGTCGCTGCCGAAGAAGGACGCGGGAACACGTGCATTGTTGGCACGGCTGACGGAACTAGACGATTATGACTTTTTCGACAGTCACGTCGAGACGCCCAGCATGTTGGATCAGTCGCAGCCGGTCGTGATTCAGCTCCATCAGACTCAAAACGAAGCAGTCCAACGGGCGTTCGCCGCATTTACCTTCTATCGCCTATACCAGGATATGCACCAGCGCGGCCAGCAAGATCGGATCACACACTCTATCATTTTCGACGAAGCGCACCGGGCCGCAAAGTTGAAACTGATTCCGACTATGGCAAAGGAGTGCCGTAAGTTTGGGCTATCGCTAATACTGGCATCGCAGGAATCCCGTGATTTCGACCGTTCGCTTTTCGGCAACATTGCCAATTACCTGCTGCTGCGAGTGACGGAAGACACGGCGCGCCATCTCGCAAAGAACGCTCTACCCTCCGGCCGCCAGCGCGCCATCACGGACAAGCTGAAGCAGCTTCCGAAGTACGAGGCTCTGTGGCTATGTGAAGGACGAAAATCACCTGTCCACATCAGACTCTCCCCGAAGTAAATCCAGAGGCACGTCGACGCGAAGTTGTGCGAGCGCACTCGCCATGAGGCTCCCCATCGGACACCCCAATCCACCTCGATCCGCGGCCAAAGTGGCTCTCTTTGGACCACGATCAACAGCCGCCGCAAAAAGGCTCCGATTCGAGCAGCTCGCGCGAGAGGGCCGCGCAATTCACGGCCAGAAAGGGCCCCGTACGCCGCGGGCTGGCCTTGTGAATGGGCTGCGCGAACATCTCCTTGCCGGTGCCGCTTTCGCCGAGCAGCAGGACCGACACGCCGTGCAGGGCGGCGCGCTTTGCCCGACCTACCGCCACGCGGATGGCCTGGCTCTCGCCGACAATGTCGCCGAATCCTTCCACCTGGCTGGGAGCGTGCGAGGCAAGGTGCTCGAACTTCGTGTCGGCGCCACGCAATAGTTCGGGCAAAACGTCGATGGTCAGGTCGAACGGGATCTCCGTCTTCCACGCCTTGCCCTGGTGCGTTTCATAAAAGGTCGCCGGGTAGCGGGTCTTTCCCAGCAGCAGCCAAACGGCGGCCATGGCGGCGTGCCGGGGCTGAGATGAATGCAGAGTTCGACCGGATTGTCGGCCGTCTCGCGCGCGAGCCTGGCGAGCTCGGCGTCGGCGCTACGGAAGATGGCCGGGTAGTCGGTCGGCTTTTCCAGTTCGACGCGGATGATCGTGGCCTTCTTGCCGAGCCAATCGCGATACGACTTGTTCCAGGCAGGCCGAAAATTGCTGAGAAGGCGGATTTCGTCGAACGGCTCCGCGTCAATCAGCGCTTTGATGGGACCAATCTCGCGGGCGGTGGGTTGCGCGCCGCCGAGCTCGGCGAGAATCTCGGCGCCGGCCGAGTTCTTCCACGAGGCAGCCATGGCCTTGAGGTCGCTGTGCCCGATCCAGGCAACCAGCACCCGCCGCTTATTCATGATGAACCCCGTTTGGTAACACCAGCTTGACGAATACCCAACTTAACGGTGGGCAAGTAAGTGTTCAAGCGGCGGCATCACCAGCTCGAGATCGGCGAGCATTGAGCGGCTGATGCGGTCCCACGTTCCGCGACCTGCGAACCGCTGCCGAATCCGCTTCCCGGAACGCCACAGGGGGCAAGTCGCTTGCGGCGGCGGGCAGTACCGTTTAGAAGAAAAAGACGGCGTGGAAGGGTTGGCCTGGACCCGCGACCACGGCCCGCCCCAAACACCTGACGACTGACGCCTGCCATTTACAAAGCCTTGCACCGTGGTGGACGGCGTCCGGACCACGCCAACCGCGCCCGCGCGGCCTACGAGCGGCAGGCGCGGATTCCCATCGAGCAAGCGGCGGCAGGCATCTTGAAACAACGCGCGGCCCGCAAACCACGCCGGACCAAACCCCGGGCCCTGAACCCTGAATCCCGGCCCGCCGACATGCTGCCCCGGCATCGCGGGGATTGAAACGGGGGCCGGCGACTGATTACCGCGTGCAGGTCGGCGTCGAGCAGACGGCGGGGCACGGCGACCGCCGGCGCCCCGTCAGCCGCCGCCAGTGCGACGGCCACGATCCACGAAGAATGGCTCGCGGAAGGGACGGTCGGCACGGTGAACCAGAAGATGGGGACCAGAACTACATTCGGGAGATCGATCGCGATCTGTCCGGCCGGCTGGCCGAGCCGGGCGGCCGCGACTTTTGGGTGGCGCCGTGGAAAACAAGGAAGCTTGTCCGAAGCCACCTGCTCGTCTATATTCGGTGGTTTCGGGCGGCTAGCTCAGTTGGTTAGAGCGCCATCCTCACACGGTGGAAGTCACAGGTTCGAGTCCTGTGCCGCCCATTCCCGAAAACCGAAAACCCGCTCCGCGTCACTGGCAGCTATTCCGGCACCGGCCATGTGTATCGTCTCCTTGCTTCAGCGGAGATAACCTGCGGCGATGAGCGTCTACTTGCTGGCCACTCTCGATACCAAGGGACGAGAAGCCGACTTCATTCGCGAATTGCTCCGACAGGCCGAAGTTGCCGTCACGTTGGTCGACGCCGGCTGCCTGGGAACCGCCGCAGTCGCCGCCGACGTCACACGCGAGGCCCTGTTTGCCGAGGGCGGGTATGACCTTGCCAGCCTCGTGTCGGCCGCAGAAAGGGGCCAGGCCGTCACCGCCGCCGCGGACAGCGCCGCAAAGCTGATTGCCCGGCTCCACGCCGCGGGCCAGGTCGATGGCGTGCTGGCCATCGGCGGCTCGGCCGGCACGACCATCGGCACGGCCGCCATGCGCGTGCTTCCGCTGGGCGTGCCCAAGCTCATGTTGAGCACGCTCGCTTCAGGCCAGGTGCGGCAGTTCGTCGGCGACAAAGACATCTTGATGCTGAACTCGGTCGTCGATATTTCGGGCGTCAATCGCATCAGTCGGGCCACGCTCGCCAACGCCGCCTGGGCGATGGCCGGCATGGTGCGGTTCGGTGGTCGACCGCACGAAGGCTCTGCGTGGGGCGGCCTTCCCAGGCCGTCTGAATTCGAAGAAGGCCCGGAAAGAGCGGACGGCCTGGGAAGGCCGCCCCACGGCGAACAGCACCGGGCGGCGGAGCCGGCCGATCGCCCGCTGATCGCCGCCACCATGTTCGGCGTCACCACGCCGTGCGTCGAGCACGCCCGGAAGCTGTTGGAGGAGGCCGGCTACGAAGTGCTGGTCTTTCACGCCACCGGCAACGGAGGCCAAGCGATGGAGTCGCTCGTCGCCGACGGGCTGATTGCCGGCGTGCTCGACATGACCACGACCGAGCTGGCCGACGAACTGGTGGGCGGCTTTTTGACGGCCGGCCCCGACCGCCTCACGGCAGCGGCCGGCCGCGGCGTGCCGCAGGTGGTTTCGGTGGGAGCGACCGACATGGTCAATTTTTATGCTCCCGAAAGCGTGCCGGCCCGGTTTGCCGGCCGCAAGTTCTATCGCCACAACGCCAACGTCACGCTGATGCGGACCACGGAGAGCGAGAGCGCGGCGATCGGCGCCGACATCGGCCGAAAGCTTGCGGCAGCGAGCGGACCGGTGGCGGTGGTGCTGCCGCGACGAGGAGTTTCGGCCCTCGACTGCGAAGGTCAGCCGTTTTGCGACGCCGCCGCGCGAGAGGCGATGTTTGATGCCCTCCGCTCGGCTGCTTGCGACCGGTTCGAGATCGTCGAACTCGACCTGCATATCAACGACCGTGAATTCGCCGAGGCCGCCGCGATGAAGCTGCTGCAATTGCTGCGGCCGAGTTGCACCGATTGATGCTCACGTCGCTTCCAGCACGGTCCGCCAGCGCCGCGGCACACTGTGATAAGCCGCCTGATACGTTTCTTCGAGGGGAACAGGGATATAGGTCTCCGGCGTGAGAAACAGCGGCATCGGCGGCAGGACGTCTCCCACAGCCAGTGGCTGCACATAGGCCCGCGGAATGTCGTCGGCCGCGTAGGCCGCCAGGGTCAGTGGCTTGCCCGTTGGAATCGTGTAGGAGTCGTCGCCGAGATCCGCCCAGACCGCGCCATGAACTCCTTGCGGGTCGCGCGGGCCGGGAGGAAACAAGTCGACGATCAGCAGGTGCGTTGCCTCCAGGATCAGCCCGGCCGTCTTCTCGACGAACTTTCGCCACGGGCGCCGGCCGGCTTTGTTTCCGGGCGAGACCACCTCGATCACCGCGACCACTCGATCGTCGCTCGAATGCCGCACCGTCAACCGCCGTCGGTGCGAGGCGTAATGGGCCGCCTCCAGCGACGCCGTGATTTCGACCTCGGGTGGCGCGACGCTCACCGTAATGCCGCCCGGTTCTTCGTGCTCAGCCGCAGGGCCCGCGTCGGTTTGAACAGTCAAGATGTCGGCCTTAAGGTCACCGGCTGCCTGTTCGACCTGCGCATAGTAACCGGAAGGCAGCAGCCCGTCGTTGAGCCGAATCTTGATCAACGGAATCCAGGTGCAGTGGAAGTCGTGGAACGCGCCCGCACTCGCGCGAGTCCAGTCGTGTACAGGCATGGAAACGAACTCCCACAAAAAACGAAGCACATCCGACCCGCGAGGCGCGAGTCGGATGCGTTCAGTATACCCAGTTGCCCAATGACGGAGCACTACCGGCGGTTGAGCTGCTCGGCGGTCACGTCGCGCGCGGCGGGATGCTCGGAGACCAGCGGCAATTTGTCGCCGTAAATCCGCTGCTGTTGCTCCAACACCGTCATCAGGCGCTTTGCCCGGTCAGGATCGGCCGCGGCCAGGTTGTGCCGCTCGTCGGGGTCGTCGCGCAGGTTGAACAACTGCGTCTCGTTGATCTTCGGGTAGCGAATCAGCTTCCAATCGGCTTGACGCACGGCCCGTTGCACTTCGCGATAGGCCAGAAACACCGTGTCTCGCGCCTGCCCCGGTTGGCCGCGGACGATGCCCGCAAAACTTTTCCCGTCGATGGCGGCGGGCGCGTCGATCTTCGCCAGCTCGCAAAGCGTGGGAAAGATGTCGTAAAGATAAACGAAGGCGTCGGACTCGCCGTGGGCGATTCCCGGCCCGGCGAAGATCAGCGGCGACTTCATGCTGTGCTCATAGAGACTCTGCTTGCCCATCAGCCCATGGCTTCCCAAAGCCAGGCCGTGATCCGACGAGAAGACGATGATCGTGTTGTCGTATTGCCCGGCCTCGCGCAAGGCGGCCAGCACGCGGCCGATCTCACGGTCGAGGTGTGTAATCACGCCGTAATAATCGGCGAGCTGCCGGCGGATCTCGTCTGGCTGCCGCGGCCAAGGAGCCAGCCGCTCGTCGCGGACCGTCAGCTCGCCGTTGTCGAAGGGGTGCAACGGCAGATAGTTGCCCGGCAACGGCATGTCCGCGTCAAGGTACTTTGCCCGATCTTCACGGTTGACGACGCGCGGATCGTGCGGGTTGGCGAAGGCCAGATACATCAAGAACGGCTTTTCGCCGGTCTGCTTTGTGAGAAATTCGATCGCGGCGTCGGCGATTTCTTTGCCCGGCTGGCCGGAGCGGCGTTCCGCCTCGTCGTTGGCCAGATACTTGTTGATCTGGAATCCTTTGTGAATGCCCAGCGGCGTGTTGCCGCGCTTGCCGTGGTGATAAGTGACGTAGCCGGCCGCGTTGAACGACCGCGGGAGGTTGGCGTCGTAAACCCCGTTGGCGCCCGGCTCGATGTGAAACAGCGAGCGACCGCTCAGCAACATGGTGCGGCTGGGCAAGCAAACGGCGGGCGTGGCGAAGCTGCCCATGCAATAGGCGTTGCGGCAAACGAAGCCCGCGCGCACCAGCCCGTCGAGATGGGGCGTTGCGATCGCGCCGTTGCCCAGGGCATGGATGGTGTCGGCCCGCTGATCGTCGGTGAGCAGAAACAGCACGTTGGGCCGTTCCGCCGCATGCGCGAAGCTCGCGGCGAGGAGCAAGATCGACAAGCGAATAAGTAATCGAGTCATGCTTACCAGTGTAGGGTGGAGAGAGCGAGCTTGCGAGCGCCGGCCCACCGTAATCGACGTCGCTAATGGTGGGCCGGCGCTCGCAAGCTCGCTCGCTCCCACCCTACCGCCAATCCAAAATCCAAAATCCAAAATCCAGAATCGCTCAGCCTGTCGATCAGGACGCTCGACTGCTAAAATGCCGTTATGTCCGAGGGCATAGCCACATTGACTGAGCCGGCGAAGAGCGAGCAAACGCCGCTGGCGCCGCGCCCGTGGCTGGCCGCGGGCACGCTTTGCCGGCGAGAGCTGGTGCGCTTCGTGCGGCAGCGCAACCGCGTGTTTGGGGCGATCGGCCAGCCGATCATCTTCTGGCTGCTGTTCGGGTTCGGCCTCGGCCGCTCGTTTCGCTTGCCGGCCGCCGGCGGACAATCGATGAACTACCTGGAGTATTTTTTTCCCGGCACGTTGGTGCTGATCCTGCTGTTCACGGCGATTTTCGCGACGATCTCGATCATCGAAGACCGCCGCGAGGGCTTTTTGCAGTCGGTGCTCGTGGCGCCGCTGCCGCGTTGGTCGCTGGTGCTGGGCAAAGTGCTGGGCGGTACGCTCATCGCCCTGGCACAGGGGCTGGTGTTCTTGCTGCTGGGCCTGACGGTCGGGCTGAAGTTTTCCGCCGTCTCGCTGGCGGCGATCGGGCTGTTCAGCTTTCTGATCGCCTTCGCCCTGACGGCGCTCGGCTTCCTGATTGCCTGGCGGCTCGATTCGACGCAGGGCTTTCACGCCATCATGAGCGTTTTTCTGATGCCGATGTGGCTGCTCTCCGGCGCGTTTTTTCCGGCCGACCGCGGCGGCCCGGCGGGCACAGTCTGGCTGGCCTGGCTGATGCGGGCCAATCCGCTCACTTACGGCGTGGCCGGTTTGCGGCGGCTGATCTATTGGGGCGCGCCAACGCCGCCGACCGGCGACCTGCCGGCGATGAGCACCTGCTGCCTGGTTACGCTGGCCTTCGCGGCGGTCACTTTCGCGCTTTGCATGCAGGTCGTGGGCAAGCGCACGACGGGAGATTTGCTATGACGAGTCCGGCCGTAAGAGCCTGGCTGAGTTTTTTGCTGGTGGCGCTGGCGCTGTACGGATCGTTTACGATTTGGAAGGTCTACAAAGCCAACACCACTGCGGCCGAGACGCGCCGCGAACCGACGACCGGCCGCTCGAAGTCGCTGGCCGAAGCGCTCGGGCCGGTTCCGCTCGATGAGTTTACGTTCACCGACGGCGAGGGCGAACCGTTCTCGATGCGGCAGCTCGCCGGCAAGGTCTGGGTGGCGAGCTATTTCTTCGCCACTTGTCCGGGCTTCTGTTTGCAAATGAACCAGGAAATCGCCAAAGTCGTCCGCGATCTGGACGGCGACGAGGTGACGTTCGTCAGCTTCACCGTCGATCCCGAGAACGACACGCCGGAGGAGCTGAAGAATTATGCCGAGCGCATGCAGGCCGACCCGCGGCGTTGGGTCTTCTTGACGGGCGATATGGAAAAGATTCGCGAGCTAGGCCAGCAGTATCTGAAAATGCCCGCCACCAAGGAGCATAACGACAAGCTTGTGCTGGTCGGCCGCGACGCCCGGATTCACGGCTTCTTCAGCTCCCGCGATCCGCGCGATGTAACGCGGCTGAAGCAAGAGATTGCCGAGTGTATGTCTGTGGTACAGCCGCCCTCGGCTGTTACGAAAGATCCGCCTTCGTCCGGCGAGGTGTCGGAATGAGCCTGTGGGCGGAGGCCGACATCTGGCGGATCTTGCCGGCGACCGACGCCACGCTGAACGCGATTGCCGCCATGTTGCTCGTCATCGGCTATGCGCTCATCAAGCAAGGCCGCGAGACGGCCCACAAATGGACCATGCTGGCGGCCTTCGGCGTCTCCACGGTGTTCCTGGCCTGCTATTTGACGTATCACATCGGCGGCCGAATTGCCGGAAGGCCCCCCGTACCGTTCACGCAACCGCCGCCGATCAAGTATGTGTACTTTTCGATCTTAATCAGCCACGTGTTGTTGGCGTTCACGGTGCCCGTGCTGGCGATCCGCACGATCTGGCTGGGCCTGAAAGACCGCCGCGAGTCGCACCGGCGTCTGGCCTGGTGGACGTTCCCCATCTGGCTTTATGTGTCCGTGACCGGCGTGGTGATCTACGTGATGCTCTACCACGTCTATCCACCGTCGTCGGCCAACCCTATAATGCCGTGATGCAAACGCACGCTCGTCTTTCGATGTATGCACGCAACGTCGCTCGCTGGCTGATGCTGGCGGCGGTGCTCGCCGTCGTGATGATGACGGCCAACGATGCGCTTGCCTGCCCGATGTGCAAGGCGGCGCTCGGCAGCCACGGCCGCGATCATGGCGATCTGGTGGGGGGATTTTTTTGGAGCATCTTGTTCATGCTCTCGATGCCCTTCCTTATTTTTGGCTCGCTCAGCACGTACATGTATCTGCTCGTGCGTCGAGCACGGCGCGAGGCAGCCCAGCGCAATCCAAACCTGGACAAGCTGGCCCGTGAGAACGCCGCGAATTCTTCGGCCACCGAGCAACCGACGGCCATGTCGGCGCGATAAGACGGAACGGTTCGCTACGACGCCAGGGCCGGCGAACGCAAGGCCGTGTAGTTGACGTCGATGGCGTCGATGTATCGCACGACGCCGGCCACCCGGCGGCAGACCGCTTGGCAGAGTTGCTTCTCATAAAAACTGTGGACGCGGCCACGCAACGTGACCGTGCCATTCTGGGCCTCGACCTCCAAGTGCCGCAGTCCGGGCACATGCCGCTCGGCAAGAAAGTTGACGACTCGACGCTCGAGGTCTCGGTCGGCCAGTTCCGAAATCGACTCCGTGATTGCCTGCATGAAAAGCTCCTGGAAAAAGGGTTCTGCCGGTCGTTCTGCAAGACGTGTGCCAAGCGGTCAAAACGGGAACAACGCCTAGGACGGTCGCCCGCTCAAGACGCGGAATTGCCGCGATTTCGCGGCCTTCGGCGTCCGCAGCCGCCCTCGCACCCCAGACAGGGACGCTTGAAAAACAGGCAAGCGTTGTTCAAAACGACTGCCAAAGCGCGCTTCTTCGCTCACTCTGAGGGCGCGCCGACCACAATTTGAGATTGTGGCCCGGTACATCGAATTAGGTCGCTCGCCGCGCCTGCAACGCGGCCAGGAACTTTGCGTGCTCTGGAGAGGCAATTCCCTCTTGCAGCACGGCAAAAACGCGCGCCAGATCCCCTTTGAGCATGGCCGTGGGATCGAGCCAAAGGCCGGGAAGGACTGAACTCTTAAGGATGCCCGCGGCGTCCGGCTGAATCGGTTGATATCTGCCGTCGACGAGACGAAACCAATCAAGCTGCGCATCGCGGACGCGGAGAACCAGATATTCGCACACTCCATGCCGGCGGTAGACCTGCAGCTTATCGTGCAAATCATAGTTGACGGTCGATTTGGCGACCTCGGCCACGAATTCGGGAGGACCGGCAAAGTAGTCGTCTTCGTCGATACGCGCCTGACCGCCATAGACGGGATCGATGCACAACGCCGCGTCGGGCTGAGGTTCATTGTCCCCGTCGAAGCGGACGCTGCCGTTGTTGCCGCCAGGCAAAAACACCGGCGTCGCAGCCCGATAGTATCCCAGCCATGTCACGATATCTGAGTGGGGACCGGAATGTCCGCTGGTAACCGGCGAAGGCATATAGACTCTTCCCTCGATCAGTTCGGCTTTTTTCAGATCCGGCATCGCGGCGTAGCGGCGCTCAAATTCGACCCGTGTCAGACGATCGCCCTGCTCCAACGGCGGAATGTCTTCGGCGGGCACCGGACGGGGCGATAAAGTTTCGGTGATTGCGATGGCCATGCAGCTTAACCTCTGCCACGCCGCGCCTTTAAGGCTGCGACGAAATCGACGTGTTCTGGGGAGGCGATTCCTTGTTGGAGAATCTGGAACACCCGCGCAAAGTCCCATTTCACGATCGCCGCCGGGTCGAGCCACAGCCCAGGAAAGACCCTACTTTTGAAAAGACCGGAAGCGTCTTTCGAAAGGCGTTCGTAGTTGCCATTCACGAGATGAAACCAATCGATTTCCGCGTCCAGCACGCGCCAGACGACGTATTCACGGACGCCTTGACGGCGATAGACGTGAAGTTTGTCGTGCAAATCATAACTCACGCTGGATTTGGCAACTTCGGCCACCAATTCGGGAGGTCCGGCAAAATAGTCGTCTTCGTCGATATGCGATTGACCGCCGCACGCCGCGTCGAGGGCCAAAAGCACGTCAGGCTGAGACTCGTTGTCGTTGTCGAAGCGGACCGTAGTGTTGTCGCTGAGCGACACGCCCGGCGTGCCATCCTCGTATGCCCCCAGCCAGCGAATCAGCCGTGAGTGAGGTCGGCCATGTGCGGAGGTAACCGGCGAAGGCATATAGACTCTTCCCTCGATCAGTTCGGCTTTTTTCAGATCCGGCATCGCGGCGTAGCGGCGCTCGAATTCGACCCGTGTCAGACGATCGCCCTGCTCCAACGGCGGGATGTCTTTCGCGGGCACCGGACGGGGCGATAAAGTTTCGGTGATTGCGATTGCCATGGGAAAGTCCCAGTTGGGTTCGGGAACTTCTTTATTCTACCCGGTTCGTCACGGAGCGACGAGGTCGAAGTCGCGCAACTGGCGGCCGAGATAGATGTGGTCGAACAGCGCAAAGTCGCCGTCCAAGGGCGCCAAGGCGAGACCCGTGAGCGTGAACTCACCGAAGTCGGCGAACAGATCGCGCGTCACCAGCACGAAGCCGCCGGGTAGTTGGCCGTCGATCCGCAGCGCGCCGCCGAAGCTGGCATTGGGCGCCGGTCCAGCGTCGTAGCGGTATTGGGCCGGACTCGGCGCTTGCGGCCCGAACTTGCCGTCGTGCCCAAGCTGCACGCCGATCCGCTGGCCCCCTTTCTTCTTCCAAGCGAATTGCAGGTATCGGTATTCGCCGGGGCCGGGGTTCTGGCGAATCTTGGCGGCCAAGCCGGGCAACATGCCATTGAACCGTTGCCCCGGCGTCACCTTCACGCTCGCCGCGCCGCTGAACTTTTCGTCCGTCGCCAGCGCGGGCGTGCCGTTCCCTTGGCTGAGATTCGTGACAAACTCCGCTTGGTCCTCGAAGATCGCCAACGGTTGCTCGGCCGGCAGCGGCGCGGGGCAGCCCTTCAGGTCGTCGAGCGTCCGCGCCAGATAGATGTGGTCGAACAGCGCGATTTCGCCGTCGCCGGGCGTTAATGCCAGTCCGTCCAGGCGGAAGGCCCCGAAATCGGCGAACAGATCGCGGGTCACCTCGGTCCAGCCGCTGGGCAAATTGTCGTCGATCTTGACGGCGGCCGCATTGAAACCGTTGGGCGCGGGACCGGCCTCATAGCGGAACGCCGGACCCGCCGCGCCGCGCAGCGGCCCGAACGAGCCGTTGGCGGCAAGCTGCAACAAAATGTTTTGCCCGCCGCGCTTCTTCCAGGCGAATCGCAGATAGCGGTATTGTCCCTCGCCGGGAGTCTCCGCGATGTTGACACCCAGCCCCGGCAGCTTCGCGCGGAATTTCTGGTCGGGCGTCACGCGCAACGCCGCCTGGCCGGCGTAACGGTCGGTCGTTTCCATGCTCGCCTTGCCGCCGCCCTCCGTCAGCAAACCGGCAAACGGGCCTTCGTCTTCGAACAGCCGATAAAGCGCCGGCGGCGGTCCGCCCGCAACCACATTGACCGCGACCGGGATCTCGTTCGACTTGATCGCCACCGCCGCCGAACGATCGACCGCCACCAGCCGCACATTGGCCGCCGCGCCCGGCGGCGCATTGAAAGGGAACGAGACGGAGAACGCAAACTCGCTTTGTTCCGGCGGCAGCGTCAGCTCCGGCGAAGGGAGGTCGGGCGGCAGCCCTTCCAGCGTGAGCACCACCGGAGACTTGAGCTGCCCGATACGGCTCAGCGAACCGGTGAGCTTGCCCGTCTCGCCGGAGCCGGCCTTGGCTTCAACTTTCGCGTCGCCCGAAAGCGTCAACACCAGCGGCGAAGTGACGGTCATTCGCCGTGCCGGCGTGACGGCCGTGGCCACCACGCCCTTGCCGTCGGCCGTCAACAGTTCGGCTTGCACCGCCAGATCGAAAGGCAGCCTTGGCAGGTCGCGAGGGACCAGCACGCTCACGGTGGACGACGACTGGTCGGCCGCGATCGTCGGCGCGCCGTCGAGCCGCAACGCGCGGTCGAGATCGTCGACCTGTTTATCCTGGTTGTTTTCCTTGATCGTCTTCTTGGGAACGATCTGCGTCGTCAACAGCGACAGCCGGACCGGGCCGGCGACGCCCGCCGCGCGCGGCGTCTGCACTTCCAGCGGCAGCGACGAACCAAGCGGAAGCTGGTTGGCGGGCGTGCCCGGCCCCCAGTTCGCGGCCAGCGGCAAAGCTTGCGTGCCGGCCAGCGCCAACTCGTTGGCCAGCCACGGCTGATACTTGGCCAGCGGGCCGTCGGTCAGCCGGGCAAGACGCTTCAGCGACGTGTTCGGTCCGGTGCTCTCACCGATTACCGTCGCCAGCACGGGCGCGGGCTGCTGATCGCCGGCTTGCAACGTGACGAGCGCATCGGTGGCCCCGGCGGGAATCTCTTCGCCGGTCATGGTCACACCCGCCGGCAAACCGGCGACGCTGAGCTTGATCGGGCCGTTGTAGCCGGCGCGGTTTGCCCGCACGCGCATCACCGTCACACCTTGACGCGGCAGCGGCTCGCGATCGGCGAACAGCGTGAGGCTGAAGTCAGGCTGGGCGACCGGCGTGATCGCCAGCCGATAGACGAAGTTGTCGCCGCCGCGGCCTTCCAGGTCTCTCAAAACGACGACCAAAGATTCGACGCCATTCGGCACAGTGAAATCGAGACCCGGATCGGCGGTCTGCGGACGGTCGTCGTTGCCGGCCAGTTCGCCGCCGGCCTTGTTGCGGACCGACAGCACGCCGTCGAGCGGTGAGCCGATGCGGGCGGCCAGCACGTCGAACCGCAGGGCCGTGCCCGGCGTCACGGCCACCTCATAACGATCTTCTTCCTTGGCCGCCGCCAGCCGCCCGCTGACGGCCATCGGTACCGCCAGCCGCTGCAGAGAATCGCCCGCCTTGGGCAGTTCCGCGACTTCGTCGAAGTCGCTGTAGATCACGCGCGGCCGTCCGCCGGCAAGCAGCCCCACGGCCGGCCAGGCAGCCGGGAACTCGCCGGGGACGGGAACGTCGGTCGATTCGACTTTGGTGCCCGGCGGCAGGTTGGTCGAAATCAACTCCAGCGGCGACTTGACCCCACGGCGCACGCCCAAGGGAAACACCAGGTCGGCGTAATAGAACGTGCCGACCTTGAGCCGAAAGGTGCCCGGCCCCGGCCCGCGATAGAGAGCGTCGTGCAGCTCGACGGTGTAGCGTCCGTCGGCCGGCAGCGGCACGACAATCCGGGCGTCGCCCGCCAACGCGGCGGTCGGTGGAGCGTAGGCAATCTGCACGCCGCGAGCATCCAGCAGGTGCAAGACGGGGTTCAACTCGATGCCCAACCGGCGGCCCTCGACGTCGATCACCACCGGTTGACCTTTTTGCCCGGTGAAGGACGTTCGCAGCACCGCACTGCCTTGCAGTGTTCCGGTGAGGGCGACGGGCAGCGAGCCGATCTCGGGCGAGAAGGGCAACTCCGGCAAGGCGTCAATGCCGACGCCAACGGGGGAGGAGATGCCTTGCGACGTCGCCAGCCTGAGCGGGTAGATGCCCGGCGAAACGGACCCGTCGAGCACCAGCTCGATCTGCACCTGCGTGGCGGTCGCACCCTCTTTGACCTTTTGGCTGGCGATCGGCACTGGAAGAACCAGCCGCGGATCGGGCAAGAGGTCGCTGCCGCTGACCATCACGGTTGATGTACCCAGCGGCAGTCCGCGTGCGGCGAGGCTGGAGATGGCGGGTGCTGCCGCGTGGGCCTGGGCCGCGAACAAAACGAGGAGCAGCAACGACCAAGCGCGCTGCCCTGAAAAAGAGCATTTCATCGTGAGCGTGGGAGATTCGAGAGGCGGGAGGTAGGGTGGGAGCGAGCGAGCTTGCGAGCGCCGGCCCACCGTAGACGACGTCGATTATACTTCACGCGGCCGAGAATGAGACATTTTGCCTCGAGGAGAAGCGGTGGCTGGGGCAGAGCTTGGCCAGATAGCGGCCGGTGCCTTTCAACAGCGTGGCGGCCAAGCGATGCCCCGGTGCGTCCAACCGGGGCATCGCCCGGCCGCCAAGATGAACGAAGTGCCAGCCTCCACTCGGCCAGGCTCTGCCTCAGCCACTCTTCTCGTCGTCGCTTTTTTCATCGGCCGGCATGTCTTCGTCGCCTTCCTCGGTCACCTTTTCGGCCGGCTTTTTCTCGTCGGCGCCTTCTTCGGCGGCATCGTCTTCCTTTTCGGCCGGCATTTCATCGGCGGCGTCTTTTTCGTCGGTTTCCTGCTCAGGCTTTTCTGCGAACGGATCGGTCTCGTCGTCGGCCGCCGGCTTCTTCGCCGGTTTCTCGTCGGCCGGCTCCTCGTCGGCCATTTCCGGCTTGGGCTCTAAAGCGTCAGGTTTTTCGGCCTCGGGTTTTTCGTCCGCTTCCTTGGCCGGCGAGGGGATTTCCGTGGCTTCTTCCGGCATGAGCACGTTTGGCTCGTTCTTGCGGATCCGCTCATACCGCTCGAACCGCCGCCGCTCGCGACTCTGGTAAGCGACCAGCCGGGCATTCGAACGGTAACGCTCGATCTGCGCCCTGGCTTGGCCCTGCACCCGCTCCAGCGCCTTGCTCACGGGATAGAAGCGGTCGGTGTCGGCCATTTCCAATGATGCGCCCGTTTGGAAATCGCGGTGGGCTTCCTGTGGCCGGCCAAGCTTGAAATAGGCCAAGCCGCGATAATAGTAGACCCGCGGATCTTTCGAGCCGTTGCGGACCGCCATCGACAAGTCGTCGTAAGCCTCGCGATACGCGCCGGAGTTGTAAGCGTGAACTCCGCTGCCATAAAGTTCGTTGAGCACATCGAGCTGCGCCTTGGCCGGCCCGACGGTCGTCAACGTCAATCCAAGTGCCAAAGCCCAACCCCAAACGGCCGGCAATCCATAAGCGACGGGGCGCATACAGCGAGGCATGAAAGAGTGCTCCTGCGATGGAGTCGGTAAAAGAGGCAACTGAAGCATCGGAAACAAAATGGTAATCCGCCCTTACAACGATTTCAAGCTTCTTCTCGGCAATCGGGACGCCGACACCACCCAGAGCTACGGCAACGGCTTGACCATCACGTTCTTGTAGCGCACCCGGCTGCCCGGATCGTGCTGCTGGAAGGCAAACAGGCCCTTCGAAAGCTTATGCGGCCCGTTGACCCCCTCTGGTTCGACATATTCATACAGCGTCTTGCCGTTGACCTTCATGGTAATCCGCTTCCCTTGCACGAGGATCTCCTGCGTCCACCACTCGTCGTCTTGGGCGGCCGACTCGAAGAGCTTGACCACGTAATACAGGCTGCCGGTCTTCACGGGGTCGAGGTGGGTGTTGTTCACCTGCGACTCATAGCCGGCCGTCGGCCAACCTTCCTCCAGCTTGCTGTGGAAAAAGATGCCGGAATTGCCGCCCCGGTTGATCATGACGTCGGTCTTGAAGTGGAAGTTCTGAAACTCCCGGCCGACGTAGAACAGGTGGCTGCGGCTGCCGTGCCCGGCGAGGGCACCGTCTTCCACCGTCCAGTTCTCCGGGTTCTCGCTCGCCTGCCAGCCAGCGAGACTCTTGCCGTCGAACAGCACGATCCAGCCTTCGCCGTCGCCCTGTTCGTCGGCGGCCCCGGCGGCCGCCGCCAGCACGGCGAACACCGTCAGGGAAAGTGCGAACCAACGCGACCTCATCATCATGGTTTCAAATTCCTCTCAGCGTGCGGTAAAGCGAATAAGTCCCGTCCGAGCTTGGCAGAACGCGGCCAATCACGCCCACGTGGTCTCGGCGGACGAACCGGGCCCCGCGCTTCGCTCTAGTTTGATGACCGGGCGGCGTCTTGTAAATGAAAATCCGGCCCGCGGAGCTCATTTTCAAGGCATGACGTCCCGTTCGTGCCGATGAACACGCCTGGATGGGTCGGTCGCTGGGGCAGAGCACTAAGGATCATCGTCGTCCAAATCGAACGGCATCGACCCACTGACGGGGATCAGGAAATGCCCGCCGGCGGCGTTGATGCGGCCGGCGAGCATGTGGGCGATGGCGGGCGAGTCGTTCGGCCCGGCCATATAGCACGGTTTCCCGTTTTGCCCGAACTCGAACTCGTCGGTGCAGAGCGAAGGGTCGATGCCGTCCATCAAATGGCGCGTCGTATGGAAGTCGGGGTGCGGTGAAATGCCCAGCGACTGGGCATAATCGACCGCGCAGTAGACGAGCTTGGCAAAGCGCTCCGGCGCAATCGCTCGCTGCGGACGCCCGTGGGACGTCAGCTTGTCGAGCATGGCCTTATATTCGGCCTCGCCGACATCCCTCCAAAATGCATCCTTGACGCCCAGGCAAAACACGTCTACCAGATAAATGCCCACCACCAGGCGTCCGCCCGGAGCGCGCCGGGCAATGAGTAAACTGCCGATGCCCACGTCCCAAAGCTGTTCTGGCTCGAGCGTGACGACAAGGGGCCATGAGGCGGCTGAAAGCAAGCGTACGGCCGGGTTATTTGAGGTGGCGCGGGCCACTTGCCGGCGTTTTTCGTCGCGTTTCGACTTGTGCTTGGCAGCACGCTTTTGTTCCCGCGATCCATGCCGCTTTGACATAGACGACTCCTTTCTTGGTTCTTGTTCTGCCGAGATCCTTTTCTGCAAACGCCCCGAGCTATTTTATGCAACCACCCGCCAAGTTGCTATACTGCACGCAATCGTCGGTGGCTGGGGCAGAAGCTGGCCGAGATCGATCCGGCCCCTGCAATACGCGCCGCCGGCCAGCGATGCCCCGGTGGTGGCGCTACCGGGGCATCACTGAGAATCAGGCCAGTCCGAGCAGTGCCAGCAGCTCGTCCTGGCAGCGGTAGTCGCCGATGATCAGGTCGGCCCCCGCCCGCAGTAGCCGCTGGCGCTTCCAGGCGTTGACGCCCGACCGCGTCTCTTCTTCGCTGGCCACGCCCACCGCCACCCCGCCCACGCGGCGCGTTTCTTCGATTTCGACGTAGCCGTCGCCAAAGGCCAGCAATTCGTCGCCGCTGACTCCCATTTCGGCAATCATCCGCTCGATAATCAGGGCCTTGGAAAACGCCAGATGGTTATCGAGCGCCCCGTATACGCGCGGGCCGAAAAAATGTTCGAGCTTGAGCGACCGCAACTCGCCTTCGACATATTTCAAGTCCGTGCCGGAGGCCAGCCACAGCGTCAAGCCGCGCTGGCTCAGCCGCTCGAGCAGCCGGTGCGTGCCCGGCACGGTCAGATCCTCCGGGTCAATGGCGCCCGATTTCAGCCCGGCCACGCGACCGCCAATTTGCGCCCACAGCAGATCGTGGTATTGGTGCTTGTATTCCAGCGGGGGCCGCGGCCGGCCGCCACGCAATTCGACCTCTTCGGCCAACTGCATCATCTGGTAGATCGTCTGCTTGCCGTTGAGCCGCATCACGTACTCTTCGACGTGAGCGTGCAGCTCCTCGCGGGTTTCGACGGTCTCGGTGCTCGCCAGCACGTCGACCATCATCGGAATCATGACGTTCTGCCAGTTGCGGCGGATCAACGACAGTGTGCCGTCGAAATCGAACAGCACGGCGCGAAACCGCCCACGAACAAAGTCGGGGCGCTTTAGCTCGACGGAGCCGGTGGAAATCGGCACGACGCGATCAGGCGGCAACATTCCGCGAAAAGAAGCTCCAAAAGTCATGTTCGCCGCCCCTGACCACCATCACATAGGCGTTGCTGTCGTCGGCCCACACCGCCACGGTCACTCCCGCCGTGCCATGAGGAACGGGCCTCAGCGGCAGATCGTTGAGCTTCGGACCCCAGAACGACCGCAATGCCACGACGTACAGCGTGCCTTGCACGCGGCGTCGGCCAGACAACTCGTAGGCCACGCCGTCGCGATTCAAGAAAGTGGCCTCGCGCCAACCGCGAATGGCGTTTGCCGCCAGGCCGGGAAGCAAAGTGGGAAACTCGCCGGAGGCCAGCGGTGCGCGGTGGTCGTCGTCTTGGTACAACGTTCTGGCCTCGGCCTGCACCTCCGCTACCTCGACCGAGCCGCGAGATGTCCACAGCGTCGCGGCGACGAGCAGACCGGCAGCCATCGACAATCCCACACCCGCCACCAGCGACCATCGCCGGCGGGCCCGTCTGCCGGGTCGCTGCTCGCGGCTCGCTATTTCGACGGCATCGGCGCTTGCTTCGGGAACAGCCACGTAGGTCGCCGGTCCGATGGGCGAGGTAGGAAGGTTGGCAAGGATGCGATCGGCCAGCCCCTCCGGCACGGGCAATTTCTGAGTGGCCGCCATGATGGCGCGGTCGACTCGCTGGACCGATCGCCTCAGTTCCGCCACGCGCGCCGGCGGCTCGCTCTCCAAGATTGACGCCACCTCGGCGAGCAACGCGTCGTCACTGTCGGGACGGCAAACCTCGATCGCCAAGATCGCATCGCTGGACAGATTGTGTTTGGGGTGCATAAACCTACTCGGCCCTGGCGGCTAACGACACGGGTATTTCGTCCGGTTCCGTGAGTTTTGCCCGCAACCGTGCTTTGGCCCGTGCCAACCGGCTCATCACGGTTCCCGCCGGCAGCCCGAGCCGCTCGGCGATCTCGCGGTAAGAGCATTCTTCGAAGTAGAACATCAGCACGACGATCTTGAAGTCATCCGGCAGTTCATCGATGGCCTGCTGCAAACGTTCCGGATCGACGACCAGCTCGGTAGGGACTTCCTCCGCAACGGCATCGAGGTCGACATCGAACCCGCTGGCCGACAGCGGCAATCGCTTGCTTCGGAATTTGGCATAGTTGTGGCGTAGGATGGTAAACAACCAGCCCCGCGCATGTTCCGCTTGGCGGAGTTGCGCCAGATTCACATGCGCGGCCAGAAACGTCTGCTGCGTCAGGTCTTCGGCATCGCAGACCGCACCGGTCAGTCGGAAAGCATAGCGATAAACCGAGGCATGGTGTTCGGCCACGAGTTGACCGATATCCACGGTTGGCATTCTTTCCGTCATAGGCCGCCTATATCAATAAGAGTCATCCGCGGACCGATTTATTCCCGCGCCGGAGAAAAACCCCGGATTTCTTCCCCGGACGTATTGTATCGCTTGGGGCGTTGGAGCGCAACTGGCCTTTCGCACGAGTTGGGAGCATAAAACCGGGATATACTTCACGCGGCCGAGAATGAGGCATTTGGCCGACAACTGATGGTGGCTGGGGCAGAGGCTGGCTAGGGCTAGGTTGCGGTTGAGAGTGCCTAAAAGCGCTGCGGCCAGCCGATGCCCCGGTAGCGCCACCGTAAAGCTTCGCCGAACCCGGTACGCAGGTGCCGTACACCAACCCGAAGCGCTAGCGAGGAACGTGAAAAAGGCGACAAAACCTCGCTTGCGCTTCGGGTTAGTGTGAAATGGGAACGGGTTCGGCGAAGCTTTACGCGCCACCCACCGGGGCATCGCTGGCCGGCAGGACGTGTTCGTGATTCCCCAGTCGAACTCGGCCAGCTTTTTTTCCCAAGCCACCGAAAATGTTTCGTTTCTGCCCGCGAAAGGATGACGTCCGGAACGAGCGGTCAGTGCGCGGCGGCGCCGGTCTGGAACTTATACACGACCGCTTCCAGCGGCACGCCCCACTTGCTCTGGAAGTTGTTGTGGCTCACGCTGTTCAGCCCAAGCTGGTAGCCGTGCTCCGGTTCCAACGAGACGGGCAGAGTACACGTCAAACCGTCGTCCGACCAGCTCGCCGTTTTCCCGACGGGAATCTTGGGAAACTCTGCCCCACCGCCGGTCCACGACATTCCTTCGCCCATCGGCACGCTGAAGGTGACACGAAGCGACGCCGTAGTCGGCTCGACGTCGTTGGAACCGTTTGGCGGATCGAGCGAAACGATGGCCGGCACGCGCACCCGCCGCTCGACCTCCTCCGTCGCGCCTTTCGTGCTGAAGTAGATGGCCGCCGCCGCGGCCGCCGCGCCCCCTTTGCGGCGGAAGTTCTGATGACTGGAAGAATTGATGCCCAAACGATAGAAGGCGCCTGCTTCCAGCTTGACCGGCAAGACGCACGTTCGTTTGTCGGCCCAGCGGGCTTGCCGGCTCTTGTCAACCGGTGGAAACAGCGGCGGTCCGCCGGTCCAGCTCATGCCTTGCTCCATGTCTCGATCAAAAGTGACGGAAATCTCCTTCAACGCGGGATCGACTCCCGTCGCGCCCTGCGGCGGAGATGACTTCACCATGCGCGGATGGGCATCCTTGGGCTTCGCGTTGTCGGCCGGCGCGGCGGCTTCCTGAGCGATCGCAGCCGGACGGTCGCCGGCGCCGGGCGCCATCGGCAGCAGCAAAACGGCGGTGGCAACGATCGCCAGACGGCTCGGCCAACCAAAGCGGCGTTTCAGCGGATGGTAGTTCATGATCTCCTCCAATCGGTGTTGCAGGTTTGTGCCCACTTCGAAAATTCCCACCAAGCTGCCCGACACAAGCGATCGCCCGCGTAACATCGTCAACATACGGACGATCGCTTCGCCGTATGGTTCCGGGGCAATCCCTTCCCGCCGCAGCACGGCTTCGTCGCACGCGCACTCGCGCTGGTGCCGAAGCTGGCCGTTGGCCCACCACAGAAAGGGATGAAACCAAAACAGGCCCTGGGCGATCGTTTGCAACCAGCCCAGCCACGTGTCGCCGCGCTGCCAATGCACCAGTTCGTGGGCCAGTACCGCCCGCAACTCCACGTCGGTCCATCGGGCGAGCAGCCCTTGCGGCAAGACGATCGTTGGGCGGATGACGCCGAACAGGAAGGGACTCGTCACCATGTCGGCCGCCACAACGTCGGGAACCCGCCGCAGGCCAAGATCGATCGCTATTCGCTCCAAAGCAATCCGCAACGGGCCTTCATCGACGGTCGGAAAACTTCGCACGGCGCGGACGAGCCGCGCGTACCGGCCCACGACGAAGGCCCAGAACAACAGGCAACCCGCGGCCCATAAGCCAAACAGCAGAGGCAGCGACGAGCGAGCATGGCCGGTAATGCGCGGGCCTTGCTGGAACTTCGGCGCGCTTCGAGATTTGTTTTCGAGCGAGCCACTCGACTCCGCGAGGTCGGGCAACGGCGAGCGCCCTTGGACGTCCCAAGCAGGGAGGCCGATTGCGTCGCGCAACGGGCCGACGCCCCACCGCCCGACGCTCACGGGCGTCGCCAGACCGGGCGGCAAAAAGACCTTGGCCAGCACCAGCAGCCAGAGCGCGTGGCGCAGCCGCGGCGACGCCGATCGCAGCAGCCACGTCAAGGCGGCAACCAACGCGACCAGCAGGGCCAACTGCCAACTCGCCGCCACGATCCATACCCACCAGTGCCGCAGAACAGGATCGAACATGGTCACCTCGGTCTTTCCTGGCCGCGTTTCGTGCCCGGTAGACTTCGTTTCTCGTCGAGCCGGCGCTTGAGCTCGCGGATTTCGACGTCGGAGAGATCGGCCTCGTCGATGAAATGGGCCAGCACCGGCGACAACGCCTCGCTGGCCAGTTTTTGGAACACGCCGCGCACCTCCTGGCGGGTCATGGCTTCTCGATCGACGGCCGGCCGATAGAGATACGAATTTCCCACCTGATCGTAGGCCAGCGCCTCCTTGGCGACGAGACGGGAGAGGAGCGTCTTGACGGTCTTGTAGGCCCAGCCGCGCCGCTTTGGCAGCGCGGCGTAGAGGTCGCGGGCGGCCATCGGCCCGCGCTCCCAAAAGAGCTTCATCACTTCCCATTCCGCGGCCGAGAGGGCGACCGGCGGTTTTTCGCGCGAGGACACCGGACGCTCCGGAATCGTGGTTGTGGACTACATCAGCACGTCATTAGACTACGACAGTAATCCATTGTCAATAGCGCAGGGCAATTGCCCTCGTGATCCGGTGAAGAAACGGGCCTGCGCGGCAGATCCGCAGGGTGGGACCAGCGAGCTTGCGAGCGCCGGCCCACCCTACGAGTTCATGCACGATCTGCTTGAAGGACGAACCCGAGATCACGGCGCGGCGACCGCTTCGCCGCCGGCGCGGCTGCCCAGGGCCCACCAGATGGGCAAGCTGATGCCGTCGGTCACGAACTGCACGTGGCCGTCGCAGGAAAGCGCGTTCACGCCGCCCGGATGATTGCTGTGAGTGGTCACGTTGTGCGAATCGAGGTTCCAGACGCTCGGCCCCAGCTTGCTGAGCGTCCCGCCGCCGCGGCAGTCGATATTCGGGTCGTTCGGCGCGCGAATGTGGTTGTACATTGTGTGCCCGGGAGCGCCGAAAATCCATTTGCAGCCGCGCCCCTGTTCGAGCTGGCCGCCTGGCGCGCACTGGCCGGGATAGCTCGTCAGCTCCGGCGCGCTCCAGGCGTTGTTGTTGCCGGTGGTCAGCACGAAACCCTTCGTCGGCTTCCCGTCCCACACGCCCTTTGGGTTTTCGCCCATACCGGCCACCGAGATCACGGTCTCGCCGATGCAGATGGTGTTGCTGCTGCCGTCGAGCACGTCTTTGATGCCGATCGTCGAATTCTCGAAGAACACGCCCGTCACCGGCACGCCGCCCGGATTGAGCGTCGACACCGGAAAGGTCGTGCCGGTATTGAGAGGATAGTTGTGGACCTCGAAGCCGGGCATGGGGGTGGTGTGCTGATCGCTGGCGCAGAGCAGCACCGGCAACTGCTCCAGGCAGGCGGCCGCGTTCACGCCGGGCCACACCGGGTCGGGCGAGTCGGCGTTGGCCAGCAGGTTGAACATTTGCCGCACGTTCGCCTGCTCCAGGTAGGGCAGCAGAAAGACATAGGTCGAATAGCAGCGCCCTTGGTTGGGAATCGTCTCGCACCGCAACCGGCCCGGCGGAAAGGAGCCGACGGCCGAATGATAGTTTTGCAAGGCCAAGCCGATCTGCTTGAGGTGATTGTTGCAGTCGGCGCGGCGGGCGGCTTCGCGGGCGGCCTGCACCGCCGGCAGCAACAGCGCCACCAGCAAACCGATAATGGCGATCACCACGAGCAACTCGACCAGCGTGAAGGCCCGGCGGCGTGACATGGCTTGGTTTCCTGCGAGGGTCGAAAAAATCCGGTCCGAACCGTTATATACGTTCGGATATAGCGGTTCGTCAAGTGGCCCGTTGCATTCTCGACTCTGGGAATCGAAAATCCAAAATCCAAAATCCAAAATCGCAACGGTCGGTCTGGAGGTTTCCGTGCAAAACGCCCCCGCGTGGGAAAACGACTGGTCGATACGGCTGCGGATTTGGGTGGAGCGCAACGGCGAGGCGCTGTTGGGTCCGGGGCGGCTGGAATTGCTGGAAGCCATCGACCGCTGCCAAAGCATCAGCGGCGCCGCCCGGCAGGTGGGCATTTCGTACCGGCACGCCTGGCTGCTGGTGCAAGGCATCAACCGCGCCGCCGGCAAACCGCTGGTCACCAGCGCCGTGGGGGGCCAGCGAGGCGGCGGCGCGCGGCTGACCGAGCTGGGCAAGCACGCCGTGGCCAGTTTCTGCCAGCTTCAGCAGGAGATGCATACGGCGGCGGCGCAAATTCTGCCCCGCGTTCTCGACCTCGGCCAGCGCACCGCCGCCGTCCACGTCGCCGCGGCCATCAGCCTGGAACAAGTTTTGGGGCAATTGCTGGCCGACCACGTTCTGCGGCAACCCGCGGTGCGTGTTCGGGCGATTTACGGCGCTTCCAACGAGCTGGCCGACCATACCTTGGCCGGCGCGCCGTGCGATCTTTTCATCTCGGCCGACGCCGCGCAAGTCGAGCGGTTGCGGCGAGCGGGCTTGTGCCAGGCCAACGCCCCGCGTGTGCTGGCCCGCAACGGTCTGGCAATCGTCGCCCCGGCCGACGCAACCATCGCCTTGCGGCATCCCAAAGACCTGCTGCGTGCCGACGTGGGCCGCGTCGCTCTGGCCGATCCCGAATCGCCGCTGGGCAGCTACACGCGCGACTACCTGACGCAGCTCGGCCTCGGCGAGGGCCTGCGCGACCGGCTGGTGACGGCCGACAGTTCGGGCGGCGTGCTGGCCACGTTGGAGTCCGGCGGAGCGGAGGTGGGCCTGGTCTACACCAGCGACGCGGCGCGGTCGAATCGCATCCGCGTCTTATCGCAGCCGCGGTCGGAAGCGGTGGTGGCGGAGTACTGGGCGGTGGTGCCCGAAAATGCCGCATCGGCCGGGCCGGCCCGCCGCTTGCTCGACTTCCTGCAGTCGCCGGCCGCTCGTCGCCGGTTCCGCTCCTTTGGTTTTCACCCCGTCAAGTCTACGTCCCGAACCGCTTGATGTAATTCCGGTGCCAGCGCTGCGGCTTGTGGCTTTGCCAGCCCCAACGTGCCAGCAGCCGGTCGGAGATCCGCCAGTTCGCCGCATCGCACACGATGGCCTCGGTCCGCTTGATGTCGGCGATTACGTCGAGCACGGCCAAGGCGCCGCGCAACGTGGCCAGCGTCGTGTGCCGCGTCGACATCACGAACTTCAGCGACAGAAACTGCTCCAGGCCGCGAGGCTGGTTGAAATAGAGCCAGCAACGGTTTCCGGCCACCGCGCGGTGCAAGAGTTGGCCCCAGGGCAGGTCGAACGGCCCGGCCAGCGACGGCAACGGGCGAAACACGATCCGCCGCAGCCGGCCGTCGACCGTTTCGATCACGCCGTATCTGCGGCGACGCGCGACGGCACGTTGCCGCTCGTCGCTCAGGTCGGTGATGGTCTCGAACCAGCGGGCCATAGACAAATCTAGCCCAAAAAATCCTGGTGAGGATGCGGCCAACCAATGCGGCAGTTCCTGCTAGTGATTCCATTTCAGGCGATGTCAAATCTAATCCGTGCGTTTTAGTGTGGTTCGTAGCGGTGCCCAAGGAATAAGCAAGCTGGCATAGGTTCGCGGTGCCAGTCTATTCTGGGCGACTGATCGACGCGCGGCACATAGCGGGGATCGAGCCGCCCAGGTCTGAGCGACCTGGGCGGCTTTTTTTGGAGTTCGCGCGACTGTGCGTTTTAGCTCATCCCACAATTGCGGACCGACGATAGGCGCCATAGGCAGGGTAGAGGGGGGAGGCCATTACCCCGTTACTGGTAGTGTCCTAATAATGTGTTGCTGGCCCACACTAACCCGAAGCGTCAGCGAGGAAATGCGGTGATTCTGCCTCGCTGACGCTTCGGGTTAGTGTCTCTTTGGACACGATCAACACACTATTAGGCGCCCAGTCTCGGGTGCGGCTGCTGGAGGTCGTGCGGCAGCAGCTCGCCGATGGGACGTGCGTCTTGTATACCACGCATTACCTGGAAGAAGCCGAGACGCTCTGCGATCGGATCGCGATCATCGATCACGGCCAGATCATTGCCGCAGGGACGTTGGCCGAATTGCGTGGCAGAGTCGGCGAACGGGACGCGGTCCGGCTGGCCGGCCGGTTCGACCCGGCCCGTGAGGCACTGCAGCAGATTGAGGGCGCCGACGTGGTTCAGGCCGAAGCGGTAGAATTGCGGCTCGCGCTGGCAGACGCCTCCCGCAAACTGCCCGAACTGTTTACCGCACTGGCCGGCGCCGGCGCGGAAATTCGCGAGACGACCGTGACCCGGCCGAGCCTGGAGAGCCTGTTTATCCACCTCACGGGCAAAGAACTGCGGGAATAAGCATGAACTTCGTCTTCAACGCCGCCGTCAAGGATCTGCGGCGCCACCTGCGCGATCCGCTGGGGCTGGTAATCTGGCTGGGAATGCCCCTGATGATCGGCGGACTGCTGTCGCTTTTGTTCTCTGGTGTTGAGAAGGCGCCACCACGACCGCATTTGCTCGTCGCCGACGAAGATGGAGGACTGATCGGAGACCTGTTGGTGCGGGCCTTCGCGGCCGGCACAGCGAAGACGTTTCTGGAGGTTGAAGAGGCGAATACCCGCGAAGGCCGCGAGCGGATGGGGCGTGGCGAGGCGTCGGCGCTTCTGATTGTTCCGCCCGGCTTTCGCAGCGCGGTGCTTCGCGATCGGCCCACCAGGCTCGTGCTCGTCACCAATCCCGCCCAGCGCATCCTGCCTGGCATCGTGCAGGAAGCGCTGGAAATGGTTGTGGAATCAATCTTTTACCTTCACCGCTTGGCCGGTCCCGAAGTACACGAGCTGCTGGCCGATCGTGCGGACGCTGCGCAACAACTGACACAGGAAGATATCTCGCGAATCAGCCAGTCGATCAATGAAACGATGCAAGGCGCGCGCAAATACCTCTTTCCGCCAGTCATCGAGCTAGGGAGCTCGCTGGATCAGGCGCCGACCGCCGAGCAGGTCAATCCGGCGAAGCTGCGGCTGCCGGGCATTCTGTTCATGGCCCTCCTATTCATGGCAGGAAACCTGAGCGGTGACGTGTGGCGCGAGCGCGACCTGGGAACGCTGCGAAGGGCCGCCTGCACGCCTGCCTCGACCTCGGCGCTGCTCGCCGGCAAACTGCTGGCCGCCGCGGTGGTGATTTTCGGCGGAGCCCTAGTGGTGCTGTCGGCCGGCATGCTGTACCTCAAACTGCCGCTGGCGAAGCTCCCCTTGTCCGCCCTCTGGTCGGCGATGGCGGGAGTCACGTTCTTCTTGCTGTTTCTCAACATTCAACTCTATGCAACCAATCAGCGGGCGGGCACGGTGCTCACCAACTGCATCGTGATTCCTCTCATGTTCCTGGGTGGAAGCTTCGTTCCGTTCGACTCCATGCCCGCCTGGATGGCAGCCATCGGACGCAAAACCCCCAACGGCTGGGCACTGCAACAACTCGAAGACATCCTGTTCGACTCCACCGGCGCGGGGTCGCTGGCAACCGCGATTACGATCGTGCTGGCCAGTTGCGTCATCTTGTTCCTGATCAGCGAACGCCGCCTGCGTCGGCTTATATAAAGCTAAGCGGATATTGTTTTTCCCCAGTCCCCAATCCAAAATCTAAAATCCAAAATCCGTCCGGCCATGTTTCGAGACGCCTGGTTCATTGCCCGCAACGATCTGCTGCACGCCCTGCGCGAAAGGGAGACGATCCTCTGGGTCTTCATCATGCCGATCATGTTCTTCTATTTCATCGGCACCATTACAAGCGGCATGGGACGACAGGGCACGGGCAAAGACCGCCTGGGCGTGCAGATACCCGAGGATGCGGGGCTCCTCGCCGCCGAAATCACGCGCCGCCTCGACGCGGCAGGCTTTCAGATCGTGCCGATCAATGGAGATAAAGAGCTCGATGCCCAACCGCGTTGGCTGACGATCCCGAGCGGTTTCACCGAGAACGTGATTTCGGGAAAGAAGGTTGTCGTGAAATTCTCTCGCAAGAACGCCGACCAGTCGGGGCAATACGATCAGGTGCGGGTCGCGCGGGCCGTGTACACCGTCCTCGCCGACCTCGTGGCAACCACGTCGGCTGCCGAACAACCGGAACCTGAAAGCTTCAAACGCCTTGCTGAAAAGCCCCGCCATCTGCGGCTGGAGGTGGTGCCGGCGGGCGAGCGCAAAGAAATCTCCAGCGGCTTCGAGCAGGCGATTCCAGGCACGATGGTCATGTTCACATTGGTCGTGCTCCTCACGAGCGGTACTGCAACCGTCATTAACGAACGCTGCTGCTGGCCCGCAAGATCAAGGGACCCGACCGGCTGGCACTGGTGACCGACTGCAACCGCGCGCTCGACTTGCCCGACGGGCAATACATCTTCGGCCCGCTCGACGGCGGCGAGCCATTCCTGCGGCGCGACGGCGTGGGCCTGATGCCGGACGGGCAAGCCCTGGCGTCCGGCGTGCAGGGCATGGACCACATGGTCCGCACGTTCCGCGAGCTGACCGGTTGCCCGGTCTGGGAAGCGGTCCGCATGGCGAGTCTGACGCCCGCCCGCATCGCCGGCTTCGATCGCGAGCTGGGAAGCATCGCACCGGGCAAGCGGGCCGATTTGCTGGTGCTCGACGCGGATTTGCGAGTGCGGCAGGTGTTTGTGGACGGTCGTTCGTCAGATTCGACATGCTGTTAAGATTTTAGCCAAAGCTGGCACAGTGCTTCCGGGCTCTCGGCTTGCTTGATCGCGCCGAGTATCTTCCGCAGCAGGTCCACATCTTCGATTTCTCGAATCTCGGGCAAAAGCGTGAGACCAGGCGCGGCGAATCTCAGTTCCAGCGCCACCTCGATGCCCGCGAGCAAGCTTTGCCGTGCGCCGATCGCCCGGCCCTCCTCCCGGCCCTCCTCCCGGCCCTTCGCCAGACCCTCGGCCAGCCCTTCTTCGCGGCCAACACGCTCCGCAGCAGTGATGTACGGCATGTTTTTCTCCTTTGCAAAATCGCGAATCTCTTTCCAGGCAAGCTCCGCCAGCGGCTCCGGCAGGCTCATCATGCCTTCGATCAGACGTAGACCGGTATCTCAAGGAGGGAGTGCCCGCAGTAGCTCGTCGGCTCGATCGTATACGTCGTCGGGGTCGAGCCGGTCGACTTCCACCGGCTTGGCCCAGTAGCGGCCGTGGCCGACCCAGTCCAGCGTCTGCGGCTCGGCAGACGGTTGACCGACTAATGGCAGAGGCATTGGTCTTAATCCCGCATTACCAGCCGCAGCACTTCGGCAAGCGTTGACTCATCGAAGGGAACAACGGTCACCTTCGGTTGGCGAGACTGCACGAACCCCCACCCTGAATCGTCTCGCAGAATAAGGATCGCCTCGCCGCGCTCGCCAACGACGTCAATACGGCCTTCGGCACCCGCGATATTCCGCCCCCGAGGCGAAAAGCGGACCTGCTCATCTCCAATCCGCAAGATAAGGTCCTCGATTGCATACGTTCCGATGTAACTCTCGCTCAACTGTTTCTCGCGCCTTTGCAGCGAGACACTGTTCTGGCCGATTGCCTCGGCGAGCATGCCCTGCATCTGCTCATACAAGGCGTTCACGGCCGCAACGTATTTGTCACGACGGTCGTCCCAGTCGACACCATCGCCGGCGCTCAACTGCTTCTGCTTCTTCTGAACTAGATCCGCAAGTTTTTGATCCATCGTTCCGGTCCTATAAACGCGAACGGTTGCCCACGTGCATTTTATCACGTTGGCTGATCGTCGTCGCCGGCCGAAGTTGCTGGCCAATCTGCGGTGCCGCACCAGCAACAGTTCGTCGACGGCTGCCACGAGCGACGCCGCACGCAACAGAATTTGCGTGGCACTTTCGCACGGTCGGTCCGCCGATTATGCTGCGCTACAGCCACAAATGATCTCCTTCGAGTCACCCGCCATGCTACGCCGCAAGCTGCTCGCCCTCGCCGCCTTCCTTCTCGCGGGCCCCACCCTCGCCGCGGAGGCCGATCTCATCTTGCACCGCGGCAAGATCGTGACCGTCGACCGCGACTTTTCGCTGCACTCGGCGATGGCCGTCAAAGACGGCCGTATCCTGATGGTCGGTTCCGACGACGACGTGCTGAAAACTCGCGGCCCGATGACGAAGATCGTCGATCTGTCGGGCAAGACGGTGCTGCCCGGCCTGGGCGATTCGCACGTTCATCCGGCCGCGGCCTGCCTGACCGAGTTCGATCATCCCGTGCCCGACATGGAGTCGATCGCCGATGTGCTGGCCTACATCACGTCGCGGGCCAAGGCGCTGCCGGAAGGTGAATGGATCGTCGTGCGGCAGGTGTTCATCACGCGCCTACGAGAGCAGCGGTATCCAACCAAGGCCGAGTTGGACGCCGCCGCCCCGCGTCATCCGGTCGTGTTTTCCACCGGCCCCGACGCTTCAGCGAACTCGCTGGCCCTCGCCAAGAGCGGCATTGACAAGGATTTCCAGGCCACCGGCGCCGGCAAGATCGAAAAAGACCCGGCCAGCGGCGAGCCGACCGGCATCCTCCGCGGCGCGATGCAATACCTCAAGGTGTCGTCGCCCGACAAAAAGGCCACGCCGCAAGAGAGAGACGAGCGTCTGCTGGAGCTGCTCAACGATTACACGTCGGTCGGCATCACGTCGATCATCGACCGCGACGCCAAGGCCGATGTGGTCGAACAATACCGCCGGTTGCACGCCGCCGGCAAGCTGCCGCTGCGCGTGCGGCTTTCGCAGGATCTCGACACGTCGGGCAAGACAGCCGACATCGTGGCGACCATCGCTCGCATCGCCGCCGACCCGCTGTGCCAGGGCGACGACCGGCTGCGGATCATCGGACTGAAGACCTTCCTGGACGGCGGCATGCTCACCGGCAGCGCCTACATGCTACGGCCGTGGGGCGTCAGCCGCATCTATTCGATCGACGATCCGGGCTACCGCGGCATGCGTTATATACCCGATGAAACGCTGCTGTCGATCGTCCGCGCGGCAGTGGAGCATGGCTTGCAGTTCACGGCCCACAGCGTCGGCGACGGCGCCGTGCAGGCCCTGATCGACGCCTACGAAGAGGTGAACCACAGCACGCCGGTGGCGCCCACGCGGCCCTGCGTCACGCACTCGAATTTCATGACGCAGCAAGCGATCGACCAAGCCGCCAGGCTGGGCGTGATGGTCGATATTCAACCGGCCTGGCTATATCTCGATACGCGGACCTTAGTGGCCCACTTCGGCTACGACCGGCTGCGTTATTTCCAACCGCTCAAGACGCTGTTCAAGGCCGGCGTGACGGCCGGCGGCGGCAGCGATCACATGCAAAAGATCGGCTCGTTGCGGGCGATCAATCCCTACAATCCCTGGCTGGGAATGTGGGTCACGCTCACGCGCCGCGCCCGCTGGCACGATGAGCCGCTGCACCCCGAACAAGCGCTGTCACGCCAGCAGGCGATTCGCCTTTACACCGCCAACAACGCCAAGATCATGTTCCTCGACGACCGCACGGGCTCGCTTGAGCCGGGCAAGCTGGCCGACTTCGTCATCCTCGACCGCGACCTGCTGGAATGTCCGGTCGATGAGATTCGCCAGACGCAGGTCGTGGCGACGTACATCGATGGCCGGGCCGTCTACGAGCGACGCTGAGTTTCTTCACGTGTAGGGTGGGACCAGCGAGCTTGCGAGCGCCGGCCCACCGTGAACAACGTCGCGCCGATGGTGGGCCGGCGCTCGCAAGCTCGCTGGTCCCACCCTACATGACCATAACCCATGTCCCCCAAAAAACATCTTGAAGTTGTCGACCTGCGAGGGCACGCGTGCCAGGTTTACGAGCCTGCGCAGCGAAACCCGCACGGCTGGTCGCTGATCTTCCTGCACGATGTCGACGCCGCCGGACTCGAAGGACGCGAGGCGTATCTCGAACAGTTTGCACGACATGGCCTGCCTTGCATCGCGCCCAAGAGCGGCCGAAGCTGGTGGACCGAGCGGATTTGGCCCGGCTTCGATGCCGCGCTCTCGGCCGAGCAATACGTGATGGATCACGTGCTGAGCTACGCGGCCGAACAATGGGGGTCGCGCCCGACGCAGATTGCGCTATTGGGCATCGGTATGGGCGGACAAGGCGCACTGCGGTTGTCGTTCAAGTACCCGAATCGGCTGCCGATTGTGGCGGCCATGTCGCCGGCGATCGATTTTCAGCTCGCCTATTATGACGAAGACGAGCTTGCCTTGCCGGCAATTTATGCCGAGCCGGAAGCCGCCCGGCAGGATACGGCCACGCTGCACGTTCATCCGCTGAATTGGCCGCGGAACATCTACTTCGCCTGCGACCCGGCCGACGACCCTTGGTTCGCCAGCGCCGAGAGGCTCAAAATGAAACTCTCGGCGCTGGGCATTCCCCATGACGCCGACATGCAGACCACGGCCCAAGGACGGGCAAGGGCCTATAGCGAGTTGATGGCAGCCAAGGCGTTGGATTACGTCGCCGAGCGTCTCGAGCGCGAGCGGCTCCGCGTGGCCCCGTAGACGAGCTACCTGGCAGCCGGCGCATCAATGGGCGAAGGGGCTTCAGGAGCATTCGGCGGCGTTGCCATGCCGGGTGCGGGAGCCGTCGTGTAAGGCGCCGGTCCGGACGTGCAGCTTCCGCAGCCGCAGGCCGGCTGGCAGCAGCGTGCGTGATGATGGTGACGGCAGGCGTTGCGATGGCCGCAGTGCGACTTGTGGCATCCGCCGCAGGCTGGCCGGCAAGCGTTGCATGCCGTCTGGCAACACGCGGTGCCGCACTGGGCCTTGGAACAACAGCCGCGAGCGTGCGCCTCGGCCCGCTCCGTGGATGCCACCAACAACGCCGCCGCCAAAATGCCCAAAAACATTCCGATTCGTTGCATGGCCTTCTCCTTAAGTGCCCGGCATGACGCCGGTGTTCGAGTCCGTGACACGATGCGTTGTAAAAACACTCGGCTATGCCTCCGCCCAACGATGAAGCATGGCCTGCGGCCTATGCACCGGCGGCACAAGCCGTAACTTGCGAACGAGAGCCCGAATTGATACACCAGTAGCAGAACCGCGACAGTCGCCGACGCCTGGCGAATGCGGCCGAGTGCCAGGCTGCCGGCCTAAGTAGGTGTCGGAGCAAGGTTTAAGCGATCGGCGGAACGCGCCGGCACACAAGCTGCGTTTGTTGTTGAAGCGACACGGAACCGGAGAATGAGACCAGGGGCGAACAACCGACCACGGGCTGCCTTGGCGTTACACGTTGCTTTCCCCCCATGCCAGGCGGCCCAAGAAGACAACAGGAGTACCTGATAATGAAACGCGTTTTGATGATCGGCGCTCTGCTGGGCGCCTTGGTTTTCGGTGCGGCCTCGACTTCGCAGGCTTACCCCTATCCGCGCCCGTTTGTGCGTGGTCCCGTGCGGGCCGCCATGTTGGCCCCCTATGGACCTCGCGTCTATGCGCCGCGGGTATACGCGCCGCGGCCGTACTATCGTCCCTACTACGGTTATCGGGCCTTTGGACCGGCCTTGTATGGTCCGGGCTTCTACGGCCCCGTCGGCCCTGGCTTCGGCTTCGGCGTGTATTGACGTTCTTGGCGATCCATCCATCAATCGACGCATGACAAAGCGCTATTGCTTGGCGGCCACCTGCTCGCGCAACCGAGCCTCGGCTGCCCGCAGTTCACCGGAGGGGTCGATCGGTGCGAAGTCCTCCGGATCAAAGACTTGGCGAATCTCGACCTCGCCCTCGTCGAGATGGGGATTCGGGCAACGCATCATCCATGCGACGGCTTCTTCCATTGACTTCACCTTCCACAACCAGAAGCCGGCGACCAACTCTTTCGTCTCGGCAAACGGCCCGTCGATCACGGTCCGCTGCTGGCCAGAGAACCGGACGCGCTTGCCCTTGGAGCTGGGATGAAGGCCCTCGCCCGCCAGCATCACGCCCGCCTTGACCAGCTCTTCATTGAACTTACCCATTTCCGCCAGCAACTGTTGGCTGGGCATCACGCCCGCCTCGGAACCGTTGCTGGCTTTGACAAGAACCATGACTTTCATTCGAACAACCTCCGTTGGGAAAACATCTCGATCAAAAATAGCTGCGTAGGGTGGGACCAGCGAGCTTGCGAGCGCCGGCCCACCGTCAACGACGTCGCTTCAGGGTCCAACAACTGTCACGTGTCGCTCCGCCAAGGAACCAGCGAGCACAACCGCTCGTCCCGCAGCGCAAGCCCTCCCCAGAGCAGAACGCCGAAGATCACGGGGAAGAAAATCGGGAACCAACCGTCTCCGGCGCGGAGATGGCTGGCCACCGCCCCGCCGAGATAGCCGGTGAGCAAAATCGCTCCGAGAACCGCGGTGCGCGGCAGCAGATAGAGCGCCGTGCAGACGAGCGCGACGACCCCCAAGGGAAGAATCACGTTTTCGGAATATCCAAGTTTAGTGGTCGCCTCGACGACGGGGGCCGGCTTGACCAGCTTCATGACACCGTCCAACAGCATGAACAGCGCCGGTATGAGGCTCATCGCCCAACCAGTCCAGAGCTTGCCTTTCGAGACAGGCGCTTGTGGGGTTTCTGGTTGCATGTGGATTCCTTTCTAATCGGTCGGAAGACCGGGAATCTCGAGGACGGGGCGGATTTCGATCGTGCCCACCGTCGCCGCGGGAATCCGCTCCGCGATGCCGACGGCCTCATCCAGGTCACGCGCATCGACGATGTAGAATCCGCCAAGCTGCTCGCGCGTCTCGGCAAAGGGGCCGTCGGTCACCAGCCGCTTCCCCTCGCGCAGCCGCACGCTCGTCGCGGTCGAGACGGGGTGCAACGGCGAGGCCGCGACGAAGTTTCCCTTCGCGTGCAGGTCTCGCGCAAGCTTCGTCGATTTGACGTAGCACTGTTCTCGCTCCGCGTCGTTCAACGCCTTTTCTTCCCGGTAAACCAGCAACATGTATTTCATGATATTCCTCCAACGGTAACGATGGCCCCATTTGATTTCGCCTGAGATCAGCAGTAAGTCGAACGGCGGCTGCCCGAATCGACAACCCGGCCAAAAAATTGTTTACAATGTGCCGATGCTTGCCAATTACCGACGCCGCGGTCGACGCGGTCTACCGCTCTGGGGCCGGACCATGGCCGCCCTGATCCGGCTCGTCGGCGATTTCGACGTGGCCGAAGAGGCGGCCCAGGAAGCCTTCGCGGCGGCCGTCGACCAGTGGCGGACCACCGGCGTGCCCCGTTCGCCGCGCACCTGGATCATACAGACCGCCAAGCACAAGGCAATCGACCGCGCTGCACTGTCAGGAGGCGCGGGCCGAAGACACCGATTGGCCGCAAATCCTTCAGCTTTACGATCTTCTCCAGCGCGTGCGGCCATCGCCCATCGTCTCGCTGAACCGTGCGGTGGCCGTTGCGATGGCGGAAGGACCGCAGCCGGCAACGCTCATGGGACGTGAGCTTCCGATCTTGACCGCCTGCGTTTAAAGCACTACAAGAATCGCCTTCACTAACGATCTCGCCGCGAGCGATTCACGGATGTATCGCCGGCACGGACAAAAACTGGGCCTGGTTTTCTTGGCGGGCGATCTGGCGGTGACCGCCGGAAGCTGGCTGGCGGCTTACTATTTGCGCTTCGCGCTCTGGCCCTCGACGCACGGCGTGCCCGAACTGCCGCTCGTGCTGCGCTCGTTGCCGCTGCTGCTGGTGCTGGCCGGCGTGGCCTACCGCGCCTGCGGCCTTTATGAGATCCATCGCCTGCGCGAATTGCCGCGCGAACTGGGCGTGGTTTGCCAGGCGAGCGGACTGTTGTTCGTGCTGGCCATCACGGCGGCCTTCTATCGCCGCGACGATTACGAGTCGCGCCTGGCCCTGGCATTGTTTCTCTGCCTGAACGCCTTGGCGCTGATGCTCGTGCGGCGGCTGGTGTGGGGCATTTTGAAAGCGGCCCGGCAGCAGGGGTTGAACTACGGTCGGGCGGTGATCGTCGGCACGGGCCGCACCGGCCGCCTGGTGGCCGAAACCATCCTCCACAACAGTTGGACCGGACTGGAGGCGGTTGGCTACGTCGATGCTCCGCCCAAGGTCGAGCCTCGCGATCTGCCGCGGCTTGGCTCCATCCACGCCTTGGGCACGATCGTGGACCGGCACGACATCGACCATGTGTTCATCGCCCTTCCGCTGGCGCGCTACGGAGAGTTGCCCGCCGTTTATCGGGCACTGGAAGATTTGTTGGTGGAAGTGCAGCTTGTGCCCGACTTGCCGAACCTGGCGGGCATGCGCATCCGCACGCTGGAGATCGACAACGTGGCCTTTCTCAGCCTGCGGGGCAATCCGCACTACGGCTGGCGCAAGGCGGCGAAGCGGGGCATGGACCTGGCGATCGCCGCGCTGGCCCTGATTGCGCTCTCACCGCTGTTGCTGGCCATTGCCGCGGCGATCAAGCTCACCAGCCGCGGGCCGGTGCTCTATCGGCAGCCGCGGACCGGCCTGGGCGGGCACAGCTTCGAGATGCTCAAGTTCCGCAGTATGGACGCCGACGCCGAGCGGCAGACCGGCCCGGTTTGGGCCGCGCGCAACGACTGCCGCTGCACGCCGCTGGGGCGGGTGTTGCGGCGTTGGAGCCTCGATGAGTTGCCGCAGTTGTTCAACGTGCTGGCCGGCGACATGAGCCTGGTGGGTCCGCGGCCCGAGCGCGGAGCGCTGGTCGAAAAGTTCCGCGACCAGATACCGAACTACTTGCAGCGGCATCAGGTGAAGGCCGGCATCACCGGTTGGGCGCAGGTCAACGGCTGGCGCGGCAACACGTCGCTTCGCCGCCGGCTGGAGTGCGACCTGTACTACATCAGCAACTGGTCGCTCTGGCTCGACTGCCAGATTCTCTGCATGACCGTCTGGCGCGGCCTGCGGCACCGAAACGCCTATTGAGGCGGCGGCGCTGTCACTGCAAACGGCGGCGGGTTACAATGACCGGGTCGTCCGACGCATTGCTTCCGGTCTCGGCTCTTATCCAAGCCTGCCCGATGATCGACCTGACGTCCATTCTTACTCCCAACGGTGTTCGTGCGCGGCTGCTGGTCCGCCGCGCGAAAGCGTGTTTGCAGCGCGGTGACTTCAATGCGGCGGTCGCATACAACACGCGCGCCATCGGGCTTCGCCCCAAATGGGCCGCCGCCTATGCCTACCGAGCGCACGCCTGGCTGTTGTTGAAAAAGCACGAGCAAGCGATCGATGATTGCACCGTAGCCCTATCGCACGACCCTCGCTGTGCCTTGGCGTACAACAACCGGGCGGTCGCATACTCGGGGCTCAATCGCATCGAAGAGGCGCTGGCCGACGTCGACCGCGCGATCGAACTTTCGCCACACGATGCGCAATACCTGGTGAATCGCGGCATGGAGCGTCACAAGGCGGGCAACATGGCCGGAGCGATCCACGACCTGCAGAGCGGACTGCGGCTGAATCCTGCGCATGTCTTTGGCCGGGTCGAGTTGGCGTGGGCCTACGTATCGCTAGGCAAGGACGCCGCCGCATTAGAACAGCTTCAGCGAGCGATTCAACTCAGCCCGGCCAATGCAACCGCTTATAAGCTGCGTGGCGAAATCCACGCGCGCGGGGGCAGACCGGCGGCCGCCGTGCGAGACTTCACCGCGGCCTTGCAACGCGGCATCCCGCCGGCCATCAGCCTGATCGGACGGGCACGGTCGCTGCACGCATTGGGGCACGATGACGCGGCGATACGGGACCTCAATCAGTCGATTGAGTTGTCTCCGACCTTTGTGGCATTTCTGCTGCGGAGTGGTGCGTTTGCGGCGCGCGGCGAAACTGCCAAAGCGGTCGCCGATGCCCACGACGCCCTGCGCCTGATCGGCGACACGACCACGAATTACGGTCAGCGGGGGCTCGCCTACCTGCGGGCCGGCGATTTCGAACATGCTTTGGCCGATTTCGACCGGATGATCGAGCGCGAACCCGATTCAGGCCTGCACTACAACAATCGCGGATATGTCTGGCATCAACGCGGCGAATCTGACCGCGCCATCGCCGATTATGAGACCGCGATTCGATTGTGGCCCGATCATCCGAACGCCTACAAGAATCTGGCCACTCTGCGTGCCAATTGCGCCGTGCCGACTTATCGAGACGGCGCCAAGGCAGTCGCCGCGGCGCAGCGCGCCCTGGAGCTTCGTGGCCCACGACCAAGGGACTGCCTTTCGGTGCTCGCCAACGCTTACGCCGCGTCGGGCGATTTGGCAGCGGCGGAACAATGGCTGCTAAAAGCAGCGGAGCCGCCGCCCCCGGTGGCGGCGCCGGCATTTGCCGTGGCGCCGCCGCCCCCGGTGAGGCCCGCGCGCGTAGAATACGCAGGGTTTTGGTTGAGACAGGAGGTCGTCTTCGCGGAGGAGAATGGATGCGGAAGTCGTTTTCACAGCAGCAGCGGTTGGATTGTCCAAGCATCGGTGAGGTGGAACTCAATCTGGAGTGTCGTCACGAACTGATTCCGATTCTCAAGGCGCTGCAGCACGTTTATTCGCGCCCCGAAATACGGGACCGCATCTTGGATCTGATCGCCCAGGACATCAACCAGGATTCCCGCACCGATT
>DATLUO010000048.1 GCA_035533075.1 Pirellulales bacterium
CATGTCGGACGGCGCATGGACGAACCATCCCGGAGCGGGCCAGTCGCGAGAGTTTCAATCCCCGCGATGCCGGGGCAGCATGTCGGACAATGGCCGCTGGACGCTCGCACCGGCTGAGCGACACAAGTTTCAATCCCCGCGATGCCGGGGCAGCATGTCGGACGGCGTTTATTTGAAGCGACGCGATTTGTTCTTTGAGCGCGTGTTTCAATCCCCGCGATGCCGGGGCAGCATGTCGGACGCACCGCTGGAATTCCACCGCACCACGCGGAGAAGCTTGCAGTTTCAATCCCCGCGATGCCGGGGCAGCATGTCGGACGTTGTCGGCTATTGGTACGAGACGTGGCCACATGGAAAGTTTCAATCCCCGCGATGCCGGGGCAGCATGTCGGACGAGCGTTATGTGCGGGACTGTTTGAAAGAACTTGAAGAGTTTCAATCCCCGCGATGCCGGGGCAGCATGTCGGACCGGCACAGTTCGGCGTGCGGCTCCGAGACACGAAAGGCGTTTCAATCCCCGCGATGCCGGGGCAGCATGTCGGACGGACACCACACCACCCTTTTACGCCGCGAATGCGGCAGTTTCAATCCCCGCGATGCCGGGGCAGCATGTCGGACGACTACGAACGTGTACCTCGTATCGGTGTACAGCCACAGTTTCAATCCCCGCGATGCCGGGGCAGCATGTCGGACGCCGCTCACCCAAACCCTTGCGGCACAATGCGCCGCATGGCCACTTCCGCCGACCTACCATCCCTCTCAAGCCAAGCCGTCGGTTGCAAACGCAACATTTTGCACTTAACCTCCTGCCCGACAACGCATTACAGAAAACGCCAACCCCCGCACCCCCTCGTTTAGTATACCTCGTCGCGCTCCTCGACCTCCACAAACACGCTCGTGCCCAACAGTTCCGTCGCCGGCTGGCAGCCGCGACAGAGATGATAAATCCGAACCGTGTCCGTCACCGGATCGATCTCGTCGATAATCATGGACCGCAGAGTCGCCAGCCGCTCGTCGTCCAATGGACCTTCGAACACGCTCTTTTGCACGTGACGCAGGTACTCGCGCAATCGCCGCAGCAGCCGTCCGCGACGATGATCGCTCACCACATCATAGCAGACAACAAGATACATGGAAGGGTGCGGGGTTCAGGGTTCAGGGTTCAGGGTTCAGGGTTCGGGGTTCAGGATTCAGGATTCAGGATTCTATTCCGGCACGAACGGCGCGTAGTCCGCGTCGCGACCGTCGATGACCCGGGCCAAGTGGTAAAGCTGCTGGCGGACGATGTCGCGAAGCTCCCAGGCCGCCTGCCGCGGCGGATAATACACCCGCTCGCGCAGCCGGCGAAAGAGCTCGCTGAGAAAGATGCGTCTGCCCGGCTCCGCCAGATAGACGCCCACCGGTGATTTTGGATTTTCGATTTCGGATTTTGGATTGGCTGGATGGCTTGTATCGAGCGTATCGTCACGGTTTGCGGCCCAGCCCGCGAAGTCGTCGAAGCCGTCGTCAAACGCCGCGCCGCTCTCCCCCGCCTCCTCGCTGAACCCTGAACCCTGAACCCCGGACCCTTTCCTGTCGTCAAACGCCGCGCCGCTCTCCTCCTCGAGCCGCTCGGTCGCTCCCTCTCGCACGTCCGGGCCGGCCAAAGCCTCTTCCAGCGAGACGTCGGAGCGGCGCTCGAAGTCGTTGGGGCCAAGTTGCCGGCGGTTCAGCAGCCGCGGCACCAGACCGTCGACCAGCGGCCGGAATTCTTCCAGCACGTCCAGCGCCAGCGATGGCCGGCCGTAAGCCGCCTGGTGCAAAAAGCCCAGCGTCGGGTCCAGCCCGCAACGCTGGGCCTGCGACTCGACGAGCGAGCCGAGCACGGCATAGCCGAACGACAGGCAGGCGTTCACCGGGTCGCGCGGCGGGCGACGGTTGCGGTGCGTGAAGTCGAACTGCGGCACGCGCAGCAGCTTGCCGAACTGGCTGAAATAGAGCGCCGCGCCTTGCCCCTCGAAACCGCGCAGCCGGTCGAGCGAGGCCTCTCGTTCGGCCTGGTGCATGAGCAACCGGAGCTGCCCCAGCACCACCGCCAGGTCGTCGTCGGCCAGACGGCGCTGGGCGCGAAGCAACACCTGGCGTTGATAGCGGAGCTTGGCGACGACGACGTTTCGCGCCAGCCGGGCACAAAACTCCGCGTCGATGGTTGCGCGGTACTGGGCCAAACGGAGCGGCACGTTGGACGAGCTCCGCATCGCCAGCCGGGCGCGAAATCGGCCGTCTTGCCGCAGCCAGACGCAATCGATGCCGCGGCGGGCCAACAGCGCCACCGCGCCCGACGTCAACTCGACGCGGCCGAAGAGCAGCACCTGCTCGATCTCCGCCGCGCGGACCTGCCTGAGCCGGGCCTTGCCGCGCATCAGCACCAGCAGGTTCCCTTCGGCGTGAAGCTGGATGCCTTGTTCGGTGATCGACAGCGTGTGCATGGAGGATGGCCTTCCCAGGCCGTCTGGTTGGGTCTCGGAGGGTTCAGGGTTCAGGGTTCAGGGGTTCAGGGCTGGTTCAGGGCCCGGGGTTTGGTCCGGCGTGGTTTGCGGGCCGCGCGTTGTTTCAAGATGCCTGCCGCCGCTTGCTCGATGGGAATCCGCGCCTGCCGCTCGTAGGCCGCGCGGGCGCGGTTGGCATGCCCCGGACGCCGTCCACCACGGTGCAAGGCTTTGTAAATGGCGGGCGTCGTCCGTCCGAAGTACACGCCGATGTGCGCGGCCGAGTAGCCTCGTTCGTAGAGGGCGACAGCCAGGTCGACATCACAGCTATCAGCAAAATGGCAGGTCCAGCAGCGACGGGATCTTTTCCTTTTTTTGCGGCCACACTCGCACGTGCCGAAAGCGGCGGCCAAGCTGGTTTCGCTTCTCCGTTTCGCGGCGCATGAGGCGCAGTAGGCCTGGTTGGTTTTCATTTGGAATTGGGCCCCGCACGATCGGCATTTGCGAAGTCGCGCGGCCCCGCCGATCAGGTGCCCGATGGTCTGGTGAACGTATTGGCGGGAGACTCCCAGGGCGCCGCCAATTTGGCGGTACGATTTGCCGGCCCGGAAGAGATCGAGGGCGCGCTCGATAAATGCCGTGTCTACCATGGGATCCGATGCATCGGCCTCTCAGTCGTCAGGTGTTTGGGGCGGGGGGTGGCCGCGGGTCCAGGCCAACCCTTCCACGCCGTCTTTTTCTTCTAAACGGTACTGCCCTCCGCCGCAAGCGACCTGCCGATCGGGCAGGGCGGCCAGGGCGGCGATCAGCGCCGACCGCAACTCCCGCCACTCCCGCTCAAGTGCAGGCCCGGCGGCAAGCGCGGCGACTGCCAGGCGAGAAACAAGCGGCCCAAAAGGTGCGCCGCCTCGGCCGCCACCGGCTCGGCCAAAAAGACCCAAAAGTGGCGGCCTTTGTAGCCCGAATTCTCGAACAACGGGGCAAAGCTCAGCTCGCGTAACGCGCCCAGCAGCCGCGGACCTTCGGTTTGCAACGAGTCGCGCAGCTCTTGGGCAAAGTCGGGATCGCCGCGCGCGTGGGCCAGGGCGGCTTTGTCGATGTCGAGATCGACGGCGAAAAACGTCACCGTGCCGTCCAGCCGCACCGGGTAGACGCCCACCGTGAACTGACCGTTGAAATGCTGGCGCAGCACCGCCGGCGTGAGCGGTTCGTGAATCGGGCTATAGCCGGTTTCTCCGCCTGGTTTGGCCCACTGTCGCGCATACACCCCTTCCTGACCGGCAAACAGCGTGTGCATGCGAATGCAATCGGCCTCGCTGGGAGCGAAGTGTTCGGAATCTTGGCGGTCGTAGCCCGACTTGTGAGAGCTCGGGCCGGCACCGCGAGATCCGCCGGCCGACTCCTGTGCCGGCAGCCAAGCGGCGCGCAGCCGCGCGGCGGTCGCGGCCGGCAAGCCGCGTTGCTCGGCCCGCTCGACGGCGGCGGCGATGCGCGGCACGGCGCCGTCGTCGGCCAGCAATTCAAGGTACGGCGCCAGCCATTCCTCGCGGCCCGCGTCGCGCTCGATCAGCCGTTCGAGCAACTTCAAGGCGCGTTCGTTGTCGCCCCGTTCGCGATAGTGCGCGGCCAGGTGCAGCGTGGCGGTTTCGTCGCCGCGATCGTCGCGCAGGGCCAACTGGAACTCGGTAAAGGCCAGCGACAGCAGGCCGGCCTGCTCGCACAACAGGCCCCAGGCGGTATGCTCGCCGTGCTCGTCGCGCCGCGCCACCACGGCGGCTTCGATCTCAGGGGCCAGCGTCTCAGCCGATGCGCCGGACGCCAGCCGTTCGTGGAGCGATTGGAGTGACATGGGGGTTCAGGGTTCAGGGTTCAGGGTTCAGGGTTCAGGGTTCACGGTTCAGGGTTCAGGGTTCAGGGTTCAGGGTTCAGGGTTCAGGACTTGGGTCTTGGGTCTTGGGTCTTTGATCTTGGCTGTCTTGTCTTCTGCTCCAGGCATTGCTTCCAATTGCCAATTTGCAATTCGCAATTCGCAATTTGCAATTTCCCCCCAACCACTAACCACTAACCACTAACCACTAACCACTAACCACTAACCACTAACCACTAACCACCGACCACTTCGAACTGTCCCAGCCCCATGACGGTGCCCTTGCCCAGGTGCAGCCAGTGTGCGGCGGCCAACAGCGGAGCCAGCTCGCCGGGGCCTTCAGGCAAGTCAAGCGCGCCGCTGACTCCGTGCAGATCGAGCTCATTCTGTTGCCGGGCAGACCAGCGGTGCAAGTCGAGACGCGCGCCCTGCCAGACCGATTGCGGCGCGGCGCGCGCGGTTTCCAACGCCGCGGCGGAGTGGTTTTTCCAATCGTCGCGACAGGCGTCGGGCAAAAGGGCTTCGATTCGCCGGCAGGCCGCCACGACCAGATCGGCCAGCGTGGGCTGCTCGACGAGACTGCCACGCCGTCGCAGCCGCAGCGGCGCGCGGAAGACCAGCCGGCAGGGCGCCAGCGGCGGCAGCGGCCAAACGGCCTGCGACAGCGGCCAGGCCAAAGTAGCAGGCACACTCCGTGTGCCGTCCGCCTCCCCTGTCGCAAACGCCCTCTGCGGCGTTCCGTCGGCGGCGGTGGCCCGGCCAGCGGAGGCGATCTCCGGAACGCCACAGGGCCCAGAGGGCGCCCCGTTCCCTACGGAGTCGGCCGCGGCCCGCGGTTCTTCGCTGATCGTGCCGTCGGGGCCGAGCACAAACGCGCCGCGAATCGAGAACGGCCGCCGCCGCGGTCCCAGCCCGCGTCCGGCGGCCTCTTGCCAGGCGAGCCGGCAGGCCCGGTCGTATTGCGGCCCGCGGCCGAACAGGAAAAAATCGACGGCGGGCGCCAGTCTTGGGTCGGGCGGCGCGGGCCGCAGCAGGTATTGGGGCGGGGCGCCCGCCGACTCGTCGCCGCCGAACACTTCGCGATACGCTTCGCCGTCGACCTCGTGCAGCGCGGCGCCCCACACGCCGCGGAGCATGGGCACGCTGGCCTCCACGCCCGGCGTATCGAGCCACAGCCGGCGCGGAAGGATCTTGATATGTTCGAGTAAGGTCGCCAGGCGGGCCGGGTTGTTGATATTCATGGATAAAATCTCCTCGGCCGCCGCGCGTAGCACCGAAGGTGCGTCATTCGATAGCCCAGGGTGCAACCCTGGGTCATCGAGCGAAGGACGGGTTCGTAGCCCTGAAAGGGCGTTATTCCGAACATGGGCTCGGTCTTCGAGTGTCCATTCATTTCAGCGCGGTTCCACATCGATGATTTGTCCTTCTCGCCAATCTGGATGATGGGAGGCGACGATTACGGCGCCAAGTCGTGGGTCGTACACGGCGACCGCCGCGGCGGCCGAGCCGTGCAAGCGGTGGAAAGCCATGCCGTACCGCCAGACAGGTGCCCGGCTGGAGCGTCGCCGTCGCGTTGCCCGTGAAGCTCGCCGCCGGGAAGGTCGTCGCCGGCGGTGCGGGCATGGGCAACGCCGCGAACGGATCGCCCAACGCCGGGTCTTGCACGAGTGTGAGTCCGCTTGCCACATTCCCCTGGATCTTGGCGTTGCCGATGATTGAAGTGCCGGGAGAGCCTTCGATGTCGATCTTCGGAGCAGACAGGGTGGCATTGCCGGTGGCCACGATGGCCCGCGAATTTGTCGACAGGATTTCGGCGCGGCCGCCCGCACCGACCAGTACCTTGGCATTTCCGGTGATCGCGAGGCTTCCCTGACCCGTCGGATCGAGTGCAGTCAGCCCGGCACCGACGACGACGGTCAACGTTCCATTCACGAAGGAAAAGGTGTAATTGGCGGCGCTGAGCGTTCCTTGGCCGACGATGATCGCGTAACTGCCGACGGGGCTGGCCGGAGTGGCCGTGGTACTGAGAGCCGGCGCGCCGGAGACCACGCTGGCCGGGTCGCTGTTGACAAAACCGGTGATCGTATCCGTGAGCAGTGGGTTCCCCGCGCCGTAGACCTTGGTCTTGTCATCGGCGGTGACAGTCAGCGTGGCGGGCGTGACCGACAAGTTACCGCTGACAAGCGCGAACGTGTAATTCGCGGCGCTGAGCGTGCCCGGCCCGACGGTGATCGGGTAGGTGCCGACGCCGCTGGCCGAGGTGGCGCCGGTGCTGAGGATGGCCGTGCCGGTGACGACGCTCGCCGTGTCGCCGTTGACGAACCCAGCGATGGTGTCGGTGAGCGCTGGAACGATGGCGCCGTAGACGATCGTTTTGTTGTCGGCCGTCACGATCAGCAGGGCCGGCGTGACCGTCAACGTTCGGTTGACGAAGGCGAACGTGTAGTCGGCGGCGCTGAGGGTTCCTGCGCCAACGGTAATGCTGTAATTGCCCACGCCGCTGGCCGAGGTGGCGCGCGTGGTGAGGCTCGCTGCACCGCTGACGACGCTCGACGTGTCGCCGTTGACTCTTGAAAAATTATGAAGTCTCGATGGGGCTGGTCACGCGCGAAACCGCGGGCGTGCCGCAGGCGACCAAAGTGCTCGGCCCCGACCAAAGAGCTCGGCCCCGCAGTGCAGCAACAGACGCAGGGCTAGTGCCCCGTCCAGACTAAATTTTGGGATTGCCAATGACGGCGGTTTTGGAGAACCTCCTCCTCATCCTCCTCCTCATCAACAAGGAGGTTCTGATGAACAAAAAGTATATCGTGCGGCTCACGGACGAGGAACGGGCGGTTTGCGAAGCGACCATCAAGAAGGAAGCGGGCAAGTCGGAGAAACTGCGGCGGGCGACGATCTTGCTCAAGGCCGACGCCAACGGGCCGGCATCGTTATACCTCGCTCGATGCCTCGAAGTTTCACCAGGCTTGTCGCACTCTCCCGCCAACCGTTGGACGAAGGGTCAGGATGCGCGCCTCGCTGTGTCATAGCGCTGCCGTCGCTTCAGCCACAGCATGCCCGCCATGCCGGCCAGCAACAGGCCGAACGTGCCCGGTTCGGGAACCGGTGACACCGACGGCTGCTCAACCGTCACCGTGCCAGGTACGCTGGTGAAGGCGTAATAGGTGCTCTGCGTACCGTTGGAGAAACTCGTGTTCCCGTCGGGGCCCGTCGGCGTCAGACTCGAGCTGCTGCTTGGAATCAACAATATCAGATAGCTATCGGGCGTCGCCCCAGGCGAACCCAGCGTTGTCAGCGGCACGTCGCCAAGCAGCTTTTGCGACGTTACCGCCACGTCGTGGTCGGTCGCAGAGTCGAGCCCGTAAAACGTGTCGTTGGGAGTATTGGTCGTGGCCGCGGAACCTAAGCCACTCGAAGAAGCGGCATCGCCGCTCTGGCCGAAAAAGATGTAAGTCGGGTCGCTGAAGGTCGGATCCGGCACGGGCGAATTCGCGAACTCCAGCAGCAGTGGCGCGGAGCCGACCGGCGTGATTTGCAGCTCAAACTCCGTGACGCCCACCAGGTCTCCCGTGCCGCTGATGTAGACGGGCACGTCGCCCGAACTGCCGGTCAACGTAAGATCTCCCACTGTCACGACGAGGGCCGCCGCGGCGGGCGAGGAGCAGGCGAGAAGTAAGACAGCCGCGTAACAGAATTTGCGCAAGGGCATGGTGGGTGTCCTTCTGGTCGGCATGATGTTAGAGGTGTTGATGCTCATATCGTCGTCAGGGGTCATTCGGGTGTCAAACCTAAATTGTGTCAATCGTCAATCGACAAGCCCGACGCCAGCTTCCGGTTAACCGCCTTCGAAACCAGCAGCTTGTCGTTCAATGTGACGGCGGTGCCCGAACCATTGATATCAGCGTTTGGCGATACCTGCCCCAAAGCGGCGGTAACGGCGGCCACGTCGGCGCTCGAAACCTGACCGACCAGATCTCCGTCGCTTGCGGCGCCCGTCTGCGTCGCTCCACCGCTGGCGTTCCCCGTGACATCGCCGAACAGCCGATAGAAGTGCAGCACCGCATCGTGCAAGCCCGTGCCGTCGGGATCAATGGTTAACGCATAATAGCCGTCATCGCCTTCTAACGACGGTAGATTGGTGAGCAAGGCGGCCAGGTTCTCCTTGCCTCCGATACCGCCGGCCCCGAAATCAATCTCCATCACGTGATCGACCAGCGAAATACGGTTGGCAAGGCTCACGCTGCCAAGCGGCGTCACACCATCGAGCGCGTAATGCACGAGTTGCACATGGCCGGTGTCGAGCGTGAGCTGGCCGACCGGTTCGTTGAACGTCACATCGAGATACCGAATGTACGATCGCTCAAACAATCCCTTCTCGACGACGAAGTCGGTGATCTGCGGCGCGTCGGGCACCGCGAACGTGGCGGTCACCGGCGGCGCGGAGTGCATCGTCTCCGCCACGCCGTTGCCGTTGATGCCGTAAATCGAGAACGTATACGTGTGCTGTGTGCCGTCGGTCAGCCCCTGGTACTTTGCCTGCCCCGAATAGACGCCCGCCACGGGAGAGCCGCCGGGGAAGCTGCCGATCTGCTGGGCCGGATTACTATCGACTTGCACCGCCACCGTAAACCAGATCACTCCGCTCCCTCCAGGACTCGTTCCCGAAAACGCCAGGGTGAACGTGCCGTTTGCATCGGCGGCGTCGGAGTTGATTTGCGTGACCGGCGGCGTAAGGTCGGGCACATAGGTACTGGCCTCGACGATGTTGCCCGCCTTGACTTCAAAGTTCCCCGCGGCATCACGCGCGATGCTGTGGAAGGCATAGGTGGTGTTGCTTTGGGCGGTGAACGTGGCAGTCAGATTGCTGGCGGGCACGGTGGTCCATAGCGTGAAGGCGCTCAACGACGACGAGCCGGCCGGGGCCGAGGCGACATAAATATCGTAGGAGACAATGCCTGACGCGACGCCGCCCGACAGCGGGTCGGTTCCTGGATTGACCGTCACGCTGAACGTGAGGCTCGACTCCCTGACCGGCAGCGGCGCCACCGAACTGCTCGTAGGCGGCGTGGTATCCATCAACCAGCTCACGCTGGCGGTGCCAGTGCCATCGTTGCCGATCAGGTCTTGCACCTTGCTGGCATCAACGGTCAAGACGTACGTGCCCTCGGGGGTCGTGAGCGTATCGAGACCGGCGATGCGATAAGTGGCCGTCGTTCCGCTTAGCAGCGAGACGGTAACGCCGCTGTTGATCAGGTTCACTCCGCCGTTGAGCGTGAGCGTTACCGCGCTCAAGTCGAAGTTGGTCAGATTGATCGGCTCTGAGAACGTCACGTCGTCGGAGGCCATGAAGACGTTGCGCGGGTTCGTGGCGATCGCGCCCAGCGAGACGATCGTCAGCGGCTTGGCGACCAGGTCGAACGCGGTCGCGGTCTGAGCGGCGGTCATATTCGGCGGCAGCCCGGTAATCTGCGAGAACGATCCGGTTGCACTGGCGTAAGTCAGCACCGGGTAAACCTGGCTTCCGCTGGGCGCGTAACCATTGACCAGGTCGAGGTTGAAATTGCCGTCCAGAGCGGCCGACTGGTCGATGGCGGCCCGTCCGAACTGGCCGCTGGTGGGCGTGCCGCCGATCTGCTCGTCGAACGTCCCGGTGGAGGCTTGCGTGAAAGTGCCCGCTACCGATAGCGTGCTGCCCGCGCCGACCGTAATGGCGCCGCTGTTCGTCAAACCGCCGTAGAGTTCCTCGGTGCGATTGCCGGCGACGTTAATCGTGCCCTCGTTCGTCACGTTGTCCGTGCTGTAAAGGGAGCCGCCGCTCCACTGGAACGTGCTCCCCAGAAAGTTCAAGGTCAGTCCGGGCGAGCCGGCCTCCAGGGCGCCGCTGCCGAGCTCGACGGCACCGCCGCCGGAGCCGGCGAGCGTGCCGGAATAGACAGTGGTTGCGCCGCCGGTGAGATCAGCGCTTGCTCCCGCGCCGACGTTGAACGTGACGCCGCCGGTGTAAGTGCCGCCCAACAGCACGACGTTCGTCCCCAGGCCGACATTCAGGGTCGTGCCGCCCGACAACGTGCCGCTGTTTTGGAGAACGACGGTCAAGCCGTCCGATGGGGGCACATTGATGGTGGCGCCGGTGCTACCGGAGACGGGGAGGGTCACCAGGGTGTTTTGGATGGTCACCGTATAACCGCTTGCCAGCGGAATGCTTCCTCGGGTAAGCACGGGGAAGTCGAATGTGGTGTTGGTTTCCAGGTAGAGGTTGTTGATCGTCGCGTCGGTCAGCAGCGGAAACGTCGTCGGAATTCCGTTGCCGATGAGCGTGCCGCCGGTGAACGTGGTCCAAGCGTCGGCCACGCTGGGATAGGTGCCGTCGAGCGCGACAGTTACTCCGCTAAGGGTGGTCAACTTGCCATTGTCCAAGATGCCGTTGCGGACGTCTTCGATGGAGATGCCTCTCGTGCTGGTCAGGCTGGTGAGGCCGCCCAACTTGAGCCTGCCGCTGTCCGTGGCTTCGATGTTCCAGGGGCCTGTTTGCCTGACGCCGGTCAGAGCCGAGACGTCGAGCAGACTGGCCACAATGGTCACGATCAAGAAGTTCACGTTCGTGCGGCTGCCACCCGCCTGGAAGGTTGTGCCGTTGGAATCATAGCTGGTCAAGTTCGGCAGCGCGAGCTGGCCGCCCGCCTGGACGTAGAGGTTCGAGTCGTCGACGTCGGTCAGGCCAGGCAGGATGTATCCGGAACCGGATGAGTTGCCGTAGATCGTGAGACTGCCGGCCGTGAAGCTGGTCCACGAGGCGGCCACGTTGGCGTCGGTGCCGTCGAGCTGGACACTCACGCCACTGAGGGTGGTCAACTTGCCGTCGGCCAGCGCGCTTCCGCCGGTGTCGTCGATGAAGATGCCTTTCGTGCTGGCCAGGCCGGTGAGGCCGCCCAATTTGACCGTGCCGCCGTTAGTGGCTTCGATAGTCCAGGGACCCGTTTGGGTGAAGCTGGTCAGGGCGGAGACGTCGAGCACGCTGTTCCGGCCGTCCGCTACGAACGTCGTGGAGTTGGAGTCATAGCTGATCAAGTTCGGCAGCGCGAGCTGGCCGCCGGACAGGGCCTCGAGGGTCGAGTCGTCTACGTCGGTCAGGCCAGGCAGGTTGTCGCCGGAACCGGATGAGTTGCCGTCGACCGTGAGGCTGCCGGCCGTCAAGCTGGTCCAAGAGGCGGCCACGTTGGGGTCGGTGCCGTCGAGCGTGGCACTCACTCGGCTGAGGGTGGTCACGTTGCCATCGTCCAGCGTGCTATTGCCGGTGTCCTCGATGGTGATGCCTATCGTGCTCGCCAGGCGGGTGAGGCCGCCCAACTTGAGCGTGCCGCCGTGAATGGTTCCGAGATGCCAGAAGTTCTTTTGCGTGAAGCTGGTCAGGGCGGAGACGTCGAGCAGGCTGGCCACGGTGGCGCCGCCGTTGACGGTCGTGTCGCCGTCCGCGATGAAGTTGGTCTCGTCGGAGTCGTAGCTGGTCAGGTTCGGCAGCGCGAGCTGGCCGCCGGACTGGACGTCGAGGTTCGAATCGTCGACGTCGGTCAGGCCGGGCAGGTTATAGCCGGAGCCCAGTGAGTTGCCGTAGATCGTGAGGCTGCCGGCCGTGAAGCTGGTCCACGAGGCGGCCACGTCGGGGTCGGTGCCGTCGAGCTCGGCAGTCACTCCGCTGAGAGTGGTCACCTTGCCGTCATCCAGCGTGCCGTGTCTGAGGTCTTCGATGGAGATGCCTATCGTGCTGGTCAGGCTGGTGAGGCCGCCCAACTTGACCGTGCCGCCGTCAGTGGCGTCGATAGCCCAGGGACCCTTTTGGGTGAAGCTGGTCAGGGCGGAAACGTCGAGCACGCTGGGCGGCCCTTTGGTAATGGTGCCGTTCGCCTGGAACTCGGGCATGACGCCGTCCGCCTGGAAGCTCGAGAAGTCGGAGTCAAAGCTCGTCAAGTTCGGCAGCGAGATCAGGCCGCCGCCTTGGGCCGAAAGGCTGGCGTCTTTAACGGTGGTGGGGCCGTTGGCCGTCAACGAGGCGCCGATGCCTTTCAATGTCGGGATGCAGGACAGCAAGCCGCCCGTCATCGACAAGGGGCCGCCCAAGGTGGACGTCCCGGAGGTGACCATCAAGGTGCCACCATCAATCGACAAGGTATCGACGCTTTCGGTGCCGAGACTGAGGATCTGCTCGGTTTCGCCGGGCTTGATAACGATGGTGACGGGTGTTGTGGTGCCGATGCCGACGATATCTTTGCTGCCGGGCACGCGATTGATTCCGGTGCTGTCGAGCCAGTTGGCGGCCTTGTCCCAGTTGCCTTTGCCGTCTTGGACGTCCCCCCCGATCCACGACACCGTGCTGAGCATGGAGCGAGACTCGAGCCGCTCGAAGGGCCGGCTCGGCAGCCGGCAAGAGCAATCGCGAGACCGCGCGCCGCGGCCGGACGGTAACAATCCGCGATTTTCCAGGATCCCAACGTGATACCGGGCGGGGCGACGCCTCTTTTTCCGCCGTGAAATGACCGGCTGACGGGCCAAACGATCGAGAATCGAGGCAAGCGACATGCTGTTTCTCCTTCGGCAGAGGAATTCGGTCGAACTATCGCCCTACTACGTACAGTGCGAAAAGCAGCGGCGGTTTCCCCGAAAAATTCTCGGAGGATGGGCTTCCTAGCCCGTCTGGCGTCGTTGGGACGGCCTAGGAAGGCCGTCCTCCCGACTCCCGACGCCTGAACCCCGAACCCGTCGTGGCGGAATGGCTCGGACGAGTTTATGATGAATTGCCGTGTCAGCGGCTCGAAAGCCATGTCCGCCGCCTTGCGGTAGGTTCCGGGCGAAGCTTTCATAACCACGGATAACGCGGATGGGCACGGATAAAAGACAATTGCACTGGTCAAATCCGTGCCCATCCGTGCCATCCGTGGTTCATTCGTCCCTTGGTGCTCTTCCTTCGCTCCATAGACCCGAATATCCACAAGCAACCGCTCTCATGCACCGCGAATACAATCCTTGTCTGGCCGAGCGGGGCTGCGTTTGGCGCCGACTGGCGGCCAGCTTAGGGGCTGTCTGTGCGACTTGTCTCATGTTATGGCTTGGGGTCTCGGAGAATGCGGCGGCAGCCGACCCGCCCGAAAGGCAAACCGCGGGCGACGCGCTGGGGCTCATGTACTGGACGAACGGGCCCCAAGGCATCTACCGCGCCGCGCGCGACGGCAGCGAAGTAACGCTGGTCGTCGAGATGAAAGACGCCGACGGCCTGGCCGTCGACGCCGAGCATGGCCAACTCTATTTCACGCAGTGCGCCGCGCCGACAAACAAGCTGTTCCGTGCCAACCTCAACGGTACAGGAATCACCGAGCTGGCGGCCGGGCTTATTCACACCGGCGACGTCGTCGTCGATCCAAAATCGCGGAAGCTTTACATTTCGAGTCTCGTCGGGCACAAGATCCTACAGTGCAATCTCGACGGCACGGACATGAAGGATTTTGTCACCGGTTTGCTCAATCCCGATGAGCTGGCCATCGACCTCGAAAACCGGTTCCTCTATTGGTCGCACAGCGGCCGCGGCGGCCCCATCCAGCGCGCCAAGCTCGACGACGGCTCGGAGATGAGGGATATTGTTACGACTCGCTCGCGGCGAATGGGAATCGCGGTCGACACGGTCGAACATCAGATCTATTGGGCCGACGTGAATCCGGGCAACATCGTCCGCGGCGGCCTCGACGGGAAGGGCGAAACGACGATCGTCACGGGCCGCGTCGGCCTCGACGGCCTGGCCCTCGACACTGACAACCGCAAAATCTACTGGACCGAAACGGGCAAGATTTGTCAGGCGAATCTGGATGGCAGCGGGATCGAGGTTCTCGTACCGGATAAGACCGAGCAGTATGCCACGCTCGTGATCCTGCCGCCTAGAGAGTAGGCGCCGATACGGCCACCACGGTCGGGGCGGCAACAAGGCGATCAAGGCGTGTCGAGCAACTCCTGCCAGGTGGCGACCTCCAGCACTCGCTCGCCCAGGCGATGCAGCCGTGCGACGTCGTCGATGGCGTCGAGCGATTCTTGCACTGCGGCAACCGGTCGACCCAACCGCCGTGCGCCGATCTGCAGCAGCATCGTTCGCAAGCCTTTCGCCATGCCTTGCGCCATGCCCTCCTCGACAATCAACTGGTAAGTGCTGGAATCGCGCAAATCAACCATAGTTAATGCCTCCTCAACAAATCTCAAAGCAGGGCGCGGAACGCGCATACCGATCAATACCCAAGCGGCCATCAACAACCGCTTGGCCTCGGCGGACGGCAGCTCGGCTTCCAGGCGTTCGTCGATTCGCCGCAGGCCCGCCAACGCCGCCTCCGGCGAGCTGCCCGCCGGCAATTCGCCCAACGGCGCCAAGGGCACCATCCCCAGGCCTCCCGTGAGCATCGCTGACGCGGGCCGCTCCCATATCCGTACAACCTCGAAACGAAACTCGATTCCCGCCCGCCCCCCTTGCGTGTCGTATCGCAGCGTGCCGTTCATGGCCGGGTCATCCGCCTGCCTCCGGAGCAGAACTACGGCGCTATGGACCGGCACTTCGAATCGTGCGTGCAACAACCCATTATACATCAAAAGCCGCCGCGAAAGCGATGCGTCACGGCTGCTTTGAAACTCGATGTGGACCAACGACGAGAGCGGGTCGCCGATCCCCAGCACGGTATCGGCCTCGGCTGATACCGTGGAGAGGTCGACGTCCAGCGCGCGCACCGGAAGTTGAACGTCAAGCTCCAGGCCGGCAAGCCAGTCGAGCGGATAGCGACGGACCAATTCTTTGAGGGTAGCGTCAAACGGACGCGACATTTCTACCGATCTTGCGGGCGCCGCTCGCGATGCGGGGTCCGAATTCGCGGGAGGAGAATCCTTGCGGGGAGCTTACCACTTCAAACCGCATCCGTGCAAATCCGCAATGTTTGTTGGTTTTCCGCGTTTACGGCTGCCAGCGTTCGAGCATGTCGAGAGCCGTTTGCCGCACCTCGGCTGGCACCGTCGGATCTTGCTGAATCTGCAAGATCAGATCGGTCTTGGACGGTTGATCTTCGAGGATTCGTTGAACCAGGCCCCTAGCTTGCTGCTGGGTGCGAAGCTGGGCAGTCCACGGCCGGGCATCCCAGAACCAGATCCGGCCGTCGAAGTCGGCGCCGGCCAAACGCCTTCCGTCGCGGCTGAACGCCACCGACATGAACTTTTCCGATCCGCCCCGCAGCGTAAGTGTCTCCTCTCCGCTGGCTGTGTCCCAGAGTTTGATGGTTTTGTCGGCGCTGGCCGATGCTAAGCGATCGCCGTCAGGGCTGAACGCCACACTTGAGATCCAATTGATGTGGCCTTTGAGCGTACGTAGTTCCTGGCCTGTCGCCGCATCCCAGATTTTTATCGTCTGGTCGGCCCCGGCCGACGCGATCTGTTCGCCGCTAGGGCTGAATGCCAAACACGTGACGCCCATCGGACCCGCGGAATGACCCACCAGGTTGCGCACCAGGCTGCCGGTCTCAAGGTCCCAAATTTTGACGGCCAGATCGTGGCTGGCCGACGCCAACCGCTTGCCGTCCGGGCTGAACGCCACGCTGGTCACCAAGGCTGTGTGACCACGTAGGATCCGCTCTTCGCCGCCGCCAGCGGCGCGCCACACGCGCACGCTGTGTTGGTCACCGCCTGCCGCCAGCCAACGCCCGTCGGCACTGAACGCGACCGCCCCCACTTCGCCCGGGGGTCCGATCCATGTACAAAGTCCGCGTCGGCTGGCGACGTCCCAGAGCATGACCGTTTGATCCATGCTGGCCGACGCCAGTCGCTGGCCATCGGAGCTGAAGGCGACCGCGTAAACGCTACCCTGGTGTCCCGACAAGGCGCCCACTTTCAGCCCGCTGCGCATGTCCCAAAGCACGATCCGCGAATCATTTGACGTCGATGCCAACAACGTGCCATCGGGGCTAAAGGCCACGCAACGCGCCGGTGGAGACAGGTTCGCCTGTCGCATTTCCAGCACGTCTCCTTGACCGGAGAAAGCATCCCACACTTTCACCGTCTGGTCGGCGCTGGCGGACGCGATTCGACGTCCATCGGGGCTGAACGTGACGCAAGGAACCCATCCCGTGTGGCCCTTCAGTGTGGCCATCTCCTGACCGCTGTCGGCATCCCAAAGTCGGACCGTCTGGTCAAAGCTCGACGAGGCCACTCGCCGGCCGTCGGGGCTGAACGCCACACCGTACACCCGCTCTGTGTGTCCGATGAGTTTGTGCTCACAACTGCCAGTGGCCACCGTCCAGAGCCTGACCGTGCGGTCGTGGCTCGCCGAGGCCAGGTGCTGGCCGTCGGGACTGAAAGCAACGCCGATCACTTCATTGGTATGTCCTCTGAGTGTCAGCGGGTCGGCCCAACTGGCGGTGTCCCAAATTTTCACCGTCCTGTCCTTGCTCGCCGATGCCAATCGCCTTCCATCGCGACTGAAGGCGATTGCCTGCACCAGATCCGTATGCGCCTGGACGGTGCGCCGTTCGCTGCCGTCGGCGACGTGCCATAGTTTGAGCGTGCCGTCGTGGCTCGCCGTTGCCAGCGCGTCTCCGTCGGGGCTGAAGGCGACGCTTGTCACCCAACTGGAATATCCCTTTAAGGTGACCAGTTCCGCCGCGCTCGCGGTGTCCCGGATTTTTACCGTATTGTCGGTGCTGGCCGTCGCCAGGCGCTTGCCGTCGGGACTGAAGGCCACGCCGATCAAGCCGCCGCTGTGACCCCGCAAGGTTTGCAACTCGCTGCCCGTGTCAGCGTCCCAAATCTTCGCCGTCCCGTCGTGGCTGGCCGACGCCAGCCGCTTGCGATCCGCGCTATATGCCACGCAGGCAACAATGCCTTGGTGTCCGCTCAGGCTAAGTAGCGGCGTGTTTGCGAGGCGGCGCCAGTAGTACCATTCAAAACCTCGCAGGTCATCGTCAGCCTCTTGCGGGCGATGTTCGCCGAGCAACGCAACGAGTCTTCCCAGGCGCGTGTCTTCCCAGGCGTTCTGCGCCAGATTCATGTGAGCGTCGTAAACGTGCCGTTGCGCCCGTTTGGCTTCCGCCTCGGCGCGGTCGCGTTCCCGGCCCGTCGTTCGCTCGGCAAGCAGAGCCCGCGTGGCCTCCTGTTCGGCCCGATCGCGCTGGTGGCCCGTCGCGCGTTCCGCGAGCGTCGCTCGAAATGCCTGCCAAGTGCTGATGGCGGTGGCGGCGAGCAGCAATAGCGCAAAGGCGGCCGCGGCCGTTAGCAGTTTGCGGTTCTTATGCGCAAACTTGCGAAGCCTATAGGCGGCAGACGGCGGGCAGGCTTCCACCGGCTCGTCGTGCAGATAGCGTTCGATGTCGCGCGCCAGCCCGTTGGCGGTCTGATAGCGCCGGTCGCGATCTTTATCCAGCGCCTTCATGACGATCCAATCGAGATCGCCGCGCAGTTCGCGGGCCAGCTTCTCCGTCTCCATCTTTCGCTGTGCCGAGACCGTCGTCCGTGCGTGACTCGACGCGCTCAGGCGGGTGCTCGGCTTGGGTGGTTCCTCCTCGCGGATCAGCCGCAATGCCTCGATCATGGCGGCTTGTTTAAGCCGCTCGCGCGTCAAGGGAGTTGTGCCGGTGAGCAACTCGTAAAGAAGCACGCCCAAACTGTAGATGTCGGCCCGTGTGTCAACGTCGCGGGCGTTGAACTCGGCCTGCTCGGGACTCATGTATTCCAACGTGCCGACGATGCCGCCGAAGCTCGTTGCCACGGTTCGCTCGGTCAATCGCTCGCCGAGCGCTTTGGCCACGCCGAAGTCAATAATCTTGGGCACAGGCACGCCATCGTAGGCGGCGACCAGCACATTTGTCGGTTTGAGATCGCGATGAATCACCCCCTTCTGGTGAGCGTGCTGCACGGCCCGGCAGACGGTTGCGACCAATGCGAGTCGATCGCGCGGAGTAAGCCGGTGCTCGTCGCAATAGCGCGTGATCGGCACCCCCTTGACCAATTCCATCACGAAGTAAGGCCGGCCCGAGTCGGTCGCGCCCCCCTCGAACACGCGTGCGATGTTCGGGTGATCCATGATCGCCAGGGCTTGTCGCTCGGCTTCGAAGCGGGCGACGACCTCTCGCGTGTCCATGCCCGGCTTGACGATTTTCAACGCCACAACGCGTCGAATCGGCTGTTTTTGCTCGGCGAGGAAGACGATACCAAAACCCCCTTCGCCGATCTGCTCGATGATTTTGTAAGGGCCGATCTGCGAGCCGGGCCCCTCGCCGACGGCGGCTGCGGCGACCGATGGCGGCACCGCGGGAAACATCAGAAAACTCTGCTCGTCGTCATGCACTCGCAGCAGGGTCTCGACGCGTGCCATTAAGGCGTCGTTGTTTTCACAGACTTGCGAAAGATAGAGCCGGCGCGCATCGAGCGCGTCGATTCGGCGGGCCGCGTCGAAGATATCTCTTTCGTCCAATTTCGGCATGTTCAAGCGATTCGCCGCTACAATGCCCCCGTGCGACTGCCGTGGCTATCAATCAGTGCGAAAAGCGACGATCGATTCCCCGACAGGAAAGTGAAATCGAGTGGCCGCAGCCGTCAAGTAACAGGACCTCCCTCCATTTCCAGGCGGAGCCAACTTCGGGCGTAAGCCCAATCGGTGTCGGCCGTTGAGGTGGCAATGCCCAGTGCTTCGGCCGCCGCCTCGATGGTCAGGCCGGCAAAGAAGCGCAGCTTGACCACTTTGGCCATGCGTGGGTCTTTTTCTTCCAGCTTGGCGAGCGCATCATCCAAGGCCAGCAGGTCGAGGTCCGGACCGGCAGAAGCCAGTGCCAGATCGACCAACTCGACTCGCTGCCGGTCTCCGCCGGCTTTGAGCGTTCGTTTGTGCCTCGCCCGGTCAATGAGGATTCGCCGCATCGCTTCCGCCGCAGCGGCGAAGAAATGGCCCCGGCTGTTCCAAAGCTGAGGATGGTCGTTGTCTACCAGCCGCAAATAAGCTTCGTGGACCAGGGCGGTCGCTTCAATGGTCTGGCCGGGCATTTCCTCGGCCATCTTCCGCGCCGCCAACCGCCGCAGCTCGTCGTAGAGCAACGGAAGAAGCTGCTCGGCGGACTCCGGACCCAAGGGTCGTACGGCCGAAGGACTTTCACCGATCGCGCTCATGGCGGCCATCTCGCACGCGGAACCCCTTGCCCACAGCATGACAGTATACGAGTGCCATCGGCATTTTTCCAGCATTGGGGCAATGGTGGCATTGCCGGTGGCCACGATGGCCCGCGGATTTGTCGACAGAACTTCGGCGCGGCCGCCCGACGCGCTCGGCGGGGGTCTTGAACAGGTCCTCGAAGCCGAAGGTCGTGCGGCGATAGCGCCTTGTCGGGCGGATCGTGCAGCCAGGCCAGCAGCGCGTCAGACCAGGAGCGCGGCATGATGAGGCCCCTTTCCGCACAAGCGCCACGCTGCAACCGGTGCAAAGCGTCCCCAACTCGGCGGCCGGGCCGTCACGCGAACAGGACAGTGCCATTCCATCGCCCTTCAGTCAGGGAAGCCATCGCCAAGACATCCGCGAAGATGTTCGTATCATAGCCGAGGTCCGCGCGGACGCAATCAACCCCCCGCGCACCGCGGCCCTCTCGGAAAACTTTTCCGCCACGACCGGCGTCAGTGGTCAGTGGTTAGTGGTTAGTGGTTAGTGGTTAGTGGTTAGTGGTTAGTGGTTAGTGGTCAGCGATCAGTGGTCGGCAGAGCGTCAGCCGTGCCTAAGAATTGAGCAGCGGCGTCGGGCGGCTGCCGCGACCCGCTCGGCCGCGCACGGTGGGTGTAAATTTACACCAACCGATGAAACACGAGGTTTTTGCCCATCGATTAACCTGACAGGAGGAGTTTTGGGCGGCTGCTCAAATGATGTGCATAGTGGTCATCTGGCTGCCTGTTCTTTGAGCAATT
>DATLUO010000049.1 GCA_035533075.1 Pirellulales bacterium
GCGAGAAGCACGTCGGCGGCAGCCCGAAGGCGGCCGCGCGTTGCTTGGCGTCAACCCGATGTTGTGGCCCCGCGGCCGGTATCGCCCTCAGCGGGGAAAATGAGGAGGAGAGAGGCCGCGGTGGAATTTTGGGCCGCGCCGTTTCGTATTGCTGGCAGACGGGAAAAACAGCGGGCCGATGGCCGGTCGTGCGTACCCCGCGGCGAAACGAATGTGGACCTTTCTGGCAGTTCGTGGCGGAGCGTCTAAAGTGTAGAGGCAGGCAGCTCGGCATCATGGCAGCCCGCCGCGGCAATCGCCGTGGCCGCGCGGCGGCACGCACAGTTGGGCACGCACGCAAACCGATGGGGTGGTTTTGCACGGAAACCTCCCGAGCCAGTCGCGCGGTAGAACGAAAAGGTGCGGGCAGGTGTCGGGACTCAGTAGCCTGACGCAAGGATCTTTGGAAATCTGGTCTGTTGTCAGTGGTCAGTTGCCAATGGGCCGTGGCGACTTGGGCGTCTTCGGGCGCGAGTTGCGCACCTTCGCAAAAACGCGGCGTTTTTTGGGGGTTGGCAGTTGCGCGTCTTCGCTGGCGCACGGTGTTTTTGGCGTTTCCGCAACCGGCGGTGGCTCGCTCGGGAGACCGGCCGCGGCCTTGCCGCCGAGTTGCGCACATTCGACAAAACGCGGCATTTTTTCGGGTTGGCAGTTGCGCATCTTCGCTATCTTGCGAAGCATCGAGGAGCTTGACTGGCCGGAGATCGGCAAGAAAATGGACCGCACACCCAACGCCGCCCGCGTTCTCTGGGCACGGGCACTGAAACAACTCCGCCCCCCGCATCGAAGAACGGCTGTAAGCAGCGGCTCATTCGGGCAGGGCCAGCGTGGCACGGCGGCGGCGATGGCGCCAGCGCCGGCCGACCACGCGCGCCAGCTTGCTCGGCTCGATTTCGAGCACGCCCAGCAACCGCACCAAGGCCCAGGCCGACCGCAGACTCACGCGGGGCCGAGCGCAAAGGTAACGCTCTTCAAAGCGCGGTCGAAAACGGCTCTTGTAGTGATACAGCCCGGCCGTATCGAACACGAAATTGAAGTAGCGGCCCGCCAGCGACAAACTGCGGCGCACCAGAGTGCTGTCTCCAGGAATCGGCGCCGCGGCACGCAAGCCCGGCACCAGACAGAGCGACACCCGCCGCACGTTTTCTTGCCGCAGAGCCTCGATGGCCTCGTGCATCAAGAACGGGACCGTGCCGCGCACCGCATCGTGCCTCTGGCGGTAGATTTCGAAAGCCCAACCAGCGCCGTTGCGATAGGGGTTGCAAACGAGAAAACCCTCGCAGCGATCTTGAGAACGGGCCACAAAGATCCGCCGGCGGCCGAGACGGGCCGGATCGAAGCTGCCATCGAGGAAACGCAGTTCGGCCGATTGCGGTTTGCCGGCGAGAAAGGCGGCCGACAGCTCCGCCAACTCGACGGTCACCCCTGCCCATTCGGCGGCGGTCATCTGCTCGCGGACGCACTCGCGCACGGCCAGCCGCTGCCGGCGACAGTGATTGACTTGCCGGCGCAGCCATTGAAACGGCTTGCCCTGGCAGCTCCAGTCGCCGAGATCGAGAACGGCCTCTTCGCCCAGTTTCGTCGCCTGGAAACCATGTCGGCGAAACAGCGGTAAATCGTCCTCGGCCACATTGTAGAACGACAGCCACTCGCCGCGGCCGTCGGCCTGGGCCACCAGCTCGGCCAGCAACGTCTCTCGGTGGTCGCGGGGCGCGATGAGTCCGCCACCCGCCTGCAGATACCTGCCAACGCGGACGAGAGCGACCAGTCCCCGACGCTCGCGCGACCAGAAGACTTCGCGCTCGCGATCGGTGGCCAGGTACGAATCGTAGTATTGTCCGTGACGGAACGCGATGGCCTCCAGCGAGCGCGGCCCGCGCGCGGTACTCGTTCTGACGAGCGGCGGAGCGGCGTAGGAATTGGACCCATCGACTTCCTGACAAACCGGCAGCATAGAACCGTACCCTCCTTGGCGCGGGCGAGCGAAAACGGAAAGGGCTGATTCTAGCAGGAAGCGCCGGGCGTGGTAACACGGACTCACTCGCTGACTTGCCTGGGCTGCGCAAACTGGCATTGGAGCAGACCGGGCGACGGGCGATAATGCCGCCCCTTGGGTCCGGTACTTGGTCGTGCTTTGACGCGCCGATGCACAGCGACATTTTGAGATCGAACCGTGGCCCGGAAGGCGACGGACCGGCCGTCGCCGCCCCTCGGTGGCCCGCTTGCTCCGCAAGCGGAACCCCCGTCACCAGCGACTTGGCCGCCGATCGCGCCTGGCCCTGGCACCGGCGGCTTGCGTCGGCCGCCACTCGCCGTGTTCGGGCCTGGTGCCGGAGCGCGGCCGACGACCACCGGCCGACGCCCGTCGAGTCGGCGGTCAATTGGCTGAACCAACAGTCGCGCTCCGTCGGGCTGGCCGTGCGATGCGGCGCGCCGCCGTGCCCAGGGTTGACCGCGGCGCTCCTGCCGACGTTGCTGGAATTTGGGCAGCTCGAATTGCTCGAGGACTGGCTCGGGTGGCTGTTGTCGGCGCAGCGGTCGGATGGCAGCTTTACACAAGCAGGCATGGATGTCGGCTCCTTTCTCAATACGGCCGAAGCGCTCGTCGCTCTGACCGAGTTGGCCGCAGCCGGAATGGTCGTCGCCCACGATCCGGCCCGACGCGCCGCCGAGTACCTAAACCAGCGGCTGGCGGATTTCTCTCTCGCGGGCACGGGCGGCGATCGTCGGCTGCGGACGGCGGTGTCGGTCCGCTGCGCGGCTGCATTGTCTGGGGCTGGACCGTGGTTGGGGTCAAAACGTTGGCAACAGACCGCCGATGACGTTCTCGTCCGATCGCGCGGCGCGGTCGATTGGCACTTGTGGAACGAGCCGGGCCGCCTGGTCGTCCAGGCCGCGGATGCTTGGCTGACGTTGGGCGAGGTCGATTTGGCACGCGACATCCTACGTTGGCCCTCGTCTCGGCAACGCCGCGATGGATCCGTGCCCGCGACGGAGCACGCCACCTGGGGCGAGAACGACGTGCTGGCACACTTGTCGGCCCTCTGGTTCCGTTTGGGCGAGCGCGATCGGGCCGATCGAGCACTCGCGTTTTTGCACCGGCAGCAGCGGCCCAGCGGCGGCTGGTGGCAGCGATGGGGCCGCTCTCTGCCGACGGGTGAATCGGCTTGGGCGGTCAACCATTATCTCGATGCCGCCCGGCTGCAAGTCGCCACGTCGTTTGATCAGCCCAACGAGTTGCCGACCGCCATTGCCGCAAACGACGGTCGCTTGGTTGCCGTTCGCGACTGGCTCGCGACACTGGGTATCGCGCCGAAAGTGGCCGACGTCGGCTGCGGCCCCGGCAGGTTTCTATGCGAGTTGAGGCGTGTCGTTCCCCATGCGCGGCTGGTCGGCATCGACCCCGCGCCGGCCATGCTGCGCCGACTGCCGCCGGGCATCGAAAGCCGCACCGGCAGCCTGTTGCGCATTCCGGCCGGCGACGGAGAGTTCGACGGGGTCTTCGCCGTGGAGTCGCTGGAGCATTCGCTGCTGCCCGAACGGGCGGTGGACGAACTTTGCCGTGTGGTGCGGCCGGGCGGGAAGATTCTCATTATCGACAAGCATCGCGCCCGGCAGCCGTTGTCGCTGCACCAGCCGTGGGAGCGGTGGTTTTTGCCGGAAACGGTCGAGCACTGGATGGCGCGGCATTGCGGCGACTTGCGTGTCGAACCGATCACGCACGGCCCGGCCGGAAAAACCGGCCTGTTCCTCTGTTGGCAAGGCACGCGGCGGGCATGCGCCTATGCGTCCCCTGCCGAAGTCTCCGGCAGCGTGCCCAAGCTGGCCAGAAATTCGCTCATTTCGCCGGCAGCATGAGCGTTGCCTTGCTGCCGGGCCTGCTCGATGCCATCGCGCAACACGGCCCGCGCATCGTCGATCCTGCCCAGGCGCGTCAACTGCTGGCCCGACATGAAGAAAGCCGGCACGTAAGGCGGCGTGTCGGCCATCAGTCCGCGCAGCGTTTCCAGGCTCCGCTCGTGGTTGCTTTCTTTGTCCAGTTCCATCGCTAGACTATAGCGCAGGAATACGTCGCGCGGATCGTCCGCCAGCATCGACTCAATTCGTTCGCGGCGTGATGGGGGCATAGGTTTTAAGCGTGCGCCGCTTCGTAAGTGGCAATCTTGTCTTCGTGCGCCAGCGTCAGTCCGATGTCGTCGAGTCCGTTCAGCAGACAGTGCCGCCGGGAGTCGTCGACGTCGAAGCTCAGCGTCAGCCCGTGCTCGTCGCGGACCGTGCGCGACTCCAAGTCGATGGTCAGCTTGTAACCGGGGTATTGAGCCATGCGCCGGAACAACTCATCGACTTGCTCCTCCGACAACCGCACGGGCAGCAGGCCGTTCTTGAAGCAGTTGTTGTAAAAAATATCGGCGAAGCTGGGCGCGATGATGCTGCGAAAGCCGAAATCTTCCAACGCCCAAGGAGCATGCTCGCGGCTGGAACCGCAGCCGAAATTGCGCCGCGCCAACAGCACGGTGGCGCCCTGGTATTCGGGCCGGTTCAGCTCGAACTTCGGATCGGGCGAGCCGTCGGGCAACTGTCGCCAATCGAAGAACAGAAACTGCCCGAAGCCGGTCCGTTCGATCCGCTTCAAGAACTGCTTGGGGATGATCTGGTCGGTATCGACGTTGGCCCGGTCCATCGGAACGACCAGGCCGCTGTGGGTGGTGAAGGGTTTCATATCGGTCTTTCTGTATCTCCCCGTTGGTACCAAGTCACGCAGCAGATAATGACGGACTCGCGGAGGTCACGATTTCATCATGTGCCAACCGCCTGCGCGCATGCAGCTCTTCGCGGAAACGACCATTGCTTTGCGCCGATGCTTTTGGTTGTGAGGCAATCGCAGTAGCCCGCCCTAGTGGCGCAATCTTATCCGCTTCGCTGGCGGCGGTCATCGCCTCAGCCTCTTCTCCAAGAAGCTCATGGCTGAGCGCCTTGCTATACATTGCGGCAGACGCAATTGCGGAGCGCCATGGCGCGGATGGAGCTTCCGGCAAGCTCCCGATACCGCGATTGACGAGTTGAATGACCTCGCGCAATTCCATCTCGAATCCAGATCCAGGAATTGACTCGAGGCTATCGAAAAGAACATCCGCCGACAGCAGCAGTAAATACGGATCCGCCACATCTAACGTCAGCCGCGCTGCTTCCGCTTTTGCCAGTTTTGCTTGTCCCGAGCTCAAGAGGAACCGGAAATACAGTGCTAAGAATCGAACATCGCCCGGACTCAGCCGAATCGCGTCGGACATGAACACCGCTGCCGGAGCGTACTGCCCCAGGTCTGCCCAAAGAATGCCGCGTAAGACGGCGACATCACGCGCCGGCAGTCGCCCCTCGTTCTCGCGCAAGAATCTCAACGCGCCGTCAAAATCCCTGGTCGCGAGAAGCGATCGGAATTCGGCGCACAGGGCGTCGGGCACTTCGCCCGACTGTGTCCGCTCGGTGCCTACATGCGAAAGATCTGCCGCCAAGCCGTCCAGTCGGTCTAGGTCCGCCCTGGTCAGCCGCTGCCAAAGGAAGTCCATTTCGTCCCTTAGTTCTTCCCCTTCAGCGCTTTCGTCCTGACCAGCGGCGACAAGCGATCGCAACTGGCAAAACAGACGACAGTACTCCGTGAATCCAGGCGCACAGGAAGCAGCGGTTTCGATTATCATACGGTCACTCCTCTATTTGCCACTGGTCGCGCGTGGCCACCAAAGCGGCCAGGTAATCCGCCAAGGGCATCCCAAACGCTGGCTCGACCAAGCCATGATCTTCGCTTTTGAGCTTCAACACCAGGCCGTGTGCGACCGGCCCTTCCTCGAACGGCCCAGACCCCATGTACCAACAAGCGTCGGCATCGTAGCCTGAGACTTCCGGAACGCGGTGCGCGAAGCGCTTCGGTATGCGATGTTTTGGCAACCGCTCCAGGCTTGGCGACACCGACATCCCGCCACGCCCAGGCTCGACGGTTCCATCGTCATTGACCTCGACGTCGGGACGAGGCGACGGCGGCAGCCGAACTCCCAGCGAACGAGCCGTGTTGCCTACCTTCGGCTTCTCACCGTCGCGCGTCATGACGCGGTAAATCAGCGGCATCTCTTTTTCCGATTATACCGTACCCTTGTACTTCCAGTCGCGGATATCCACAAAATGCCCTTCCACCGCGGCCGCCGCGGCCATGGCGGGCGAAACCAGGTGCGTGCGGCCGCCTTTGCCTTGACGGCCCTCGAAGTTGCGATTGCTGGTCGACGCACAACGCTCGCCGGGCGAAAGCGTGTCGGGGTTCATCCCCAGGCACATGCTGCAACCCGCCTCGCGCCATTCAAATCCCGCTTCCTGAAACACGCGGTTCAGCCCCTCGCGCTCAGCCTGCGCCTTGATCTGTCCGCTGCCGGGCACCACCATCGCATGCACCTGCCGCGAAACATGATAGCCCCGCACCACGGCCGCCGCCGCCCGAAGATCCTCGATGCGGCTGTTCGTGCAGGAACCGATGAACACGCGGTCGACGGCCACCTCCGCCAGCGGCGTGCCCGGTTTCAGCCCCATGTAGTCCAAGGCACGCGCCGCGCTCTTGCGATCGTTCTCGTTGCCGAACTCCGCCGGGTCGGGCACCTTGGCCGTCACCGGTGCGACCTGCGCCGGGTTCGTGCCCCAGGTGACCTGCGGAACCACGTTGCCGGCGTGGAAAACCTCCACGCGGTCATAAACCGCGCCGGCATCGCCGGGCAAATCGCGCCAGCGGGCCACGGCGGCCTCAAAGTCGCGAGGAGCGAACTCGCGACCGCGCAGGTAGTCGAACGTCTTTTCGTCGGGTGCGATCATGCCGGCCCGCGCCCCGGCCTCGATCGACATGTTGCAAACCGTCATTCGCTCTTCCACGCTCAACGCGCGGATCGCGTCGCCCGTGTACTCGATGCAGTAGCCGGTGCCGCCGTCGGTGGTGATCTGGCCGATGATATAGAGAATCAGATCCTTCGCGGTGACGCCGGGCGCCAGCTTGCCGTCGACCCGCAACTCGAAGGTCTTGGGCTTGTATTGCAGCAACGTTTGCGTGGCCAGCACGTGCTCCACTTCGCTGGTGCCGATGCCGAAGGCCAATGCACCGAACGCGCCGTGCGTGGCCGTGTGGCTGTCGCCGCAGACGATCGTCATGCCGGGCTGCGTCAGACCCAACTCCGGGCCGATGATGTGGACGATGCCCTGCTGGCGATCGTTCAAATCGTAAAGCCGGATGCCGAACTCGTGGCAGTTGTTCCGTAGCGTGTCGATCTGTTGTTTTGAGATCGGGTCGGCGATCGGCAGGCGGCGGTCGGTGGTGGGCACGTTGTGGTCGGGCGTGGCCACGGTCCGCTCCGGCCGCCGCACCTTTCGGCCCGCCAACCGCAGTCCCTCGAACGCCTGCGGGCTGGTCACTTCATGCACCAGGTGCAGGTCGATGTAAAGAATCGTCTGCTTGCCCGGCTCGGCATCAACCACGTGCGAGTCCCAGATTTTCTCAAACATCGTGCGGGGCGAAACGGCGGACGGCATGGCGGCTCGGCTGTGAAAAGAAGACACGTAAGGTTTAACGGAAATGCGGCTTAGGCTGTGGGCCCGGCAAATCGAGGACTCAGCGGAGCCTGCGGCCAGAATTCTCACGAATTATGCTACGCGGCCTGCGCCGCTCGCGACCCAGTATTATAGTCAAGCGAGGCAAGGCTTGCGAGCGGCACCCCACTTCTGGCAACTGGCAATCGCTACCAGTTGTTCGCCGCCTTAAAGTCGCTACGGCCGGCACCCCGATTCTATCCACGTGGCTGCCAGCGTCGTCTTGCCGCCCGCCCGCTTTTGATTCGTCTACTTGCGATACCGACTGGGCTGAGGGGGGTTATGGGTTCGAGCGAGTCGAAACCGGTCACGGCATTAGGATTCTTGACGGTCGTCGAACACGAACTGCACGGCTTGTTCGGCGGCTATTTGCTGCTGAACTCCAGCGGCCGGCCGCTGGAGTTTCACTGCACCGCGCCGATCAAGCCGAATCGTGCCCAGGAAATCCTCTACGGGCCGACGCTCCAGCCTTACCTCTACGGCGAGCAGATCGGCCAGGCGTTGATCGCCAAAAGCCAAGCCAAACCACTCGCCGTTTGCACCGACCTGCCCGCCGTGCTCGCCGCCCGTGATTTTGTCTCGCTACCGATCGTGCTGGTGGCCGATCCGCCCGAGGCACAGCAAGCCGAGGAGGATGCGGCGCCTGCCACCGGCGGCAGAATGGTGCGCATCGACAGGCCGCACGGCCAGCCTGACGTGGTCCGTTTCGAGTTGGGTCGCAACCGGCTGGCGGTGTCATCGCAGCATGCAGACGACCGTGTGGAACTGGCCGAACGGCTCGCCGCGCTTGCCGATCGTTTCGACCTGGCTGAGCCGTTCGACCGCATTCGCAATGCCATCGAAGAAGCGCAACGGACCGGTCGATGAACGTCAACGGTTGGCAATCCCTGCAAGCCTGGAGCTGGCGCGCGACAGCCGCGCCGACGGCCAGCATCGATATTCACACGATCAATCTGCCGGCCGACTCGCTTCCCGAAGCCACAAGCCGGTTCGAGTCGCTCACCCGGCCGGGGATTCTGAGCGTGCCGCTGCCGCCGCCCCGCATCAAGGTCAAGCATTTTGTTTTTCCTGCGATCACGGAATTGCGAACTGTCCTGCCACCGCCGATGGCAGCGGCGCCGGAGCCGCCCATTCATGCCAGTCAATCTCGCAAAGCGACCCGCATCCACCCACCCAACGAGATCATCAAGCTCGAAGACCGCTTGTATTACACGTTGCAGCCGCCGCTGGAAGCGGTCATCGGCAGCCAGCTCCTTCATTTTCCGGTCCATCCCTATGCCTATCAGCTTGAAGGCGTGGCTTTTCTTTATCCGCGCTATGCGGCGATCCTGGCCGACGAAATGGGCCTGGGCAAGACGATGCAGGCCATCACGGCCATCCGCCTGCTGCTGCACGCCGGCGAGCTGCGCAGCGCGCTGATCGTGTGCCCCAAACCCTTGGTGACGAACTGGCAGCGCGAGTTCCATCAATGGGCGCCTGAAGTGCCGCTCGCGGTCATCGAAGGCGATCAGGCCAAGCGCCGCTGGCAGTGGCAATTGACGGAAAGCCCGGTCAAGATCGCCAACTACGAGCTGCTGCACCGCGACCGCGAGCTGCTCACCTCCGGGATACACTTCGACCTGGTGGTGCTCGACGAATCGCAACGCATCAAGAACCGATCGAGCACGACTTCGCAAATCGTGCGTTCGATCCCGCGCAGCCGCAACTGGGCGCTGACCGGCACGCCGGTGGAAAACAGTCCCGACGACCTGGTCGGGATTTTCGAGTTTCTTTCGCCCGGCTACCTCACGCCGCAGATGAAGCCCCGCCGCATGGGCAAGCTGGCCAGCGATTACATTCTGCGGCGCACCAAAGACAAGGTGCTCACCGAGCTGCCGCCCAAGATGTTCCGCGACGCCGACGTGACGCTCACGCCCGAACAGCGCGAGACGTATCGCCTGGCCGAAGAAGACGGCGTGTTGCGGCTGACCGAAATGGGCGAAGGGGCGACGATTCAGCATGTTTTCGAGTTGGTGTTGCGGCTCAAGCAGATTTGCAATTTCGATCCGGCGACCGGTTCGAGCGCCAAGCTTGAGCGGTTGGCCGCCGACCTGGAAGAGATCGCGGCCAGCGGGCAAAAAGCGCTCGTCTTCAGCCAATGGGTGAAGACGCTCGACGTGCTGGGTCGGCGGCTGGCCGGCTTTCGCCCGTTGGCCTACCACGGCGGTGTGGCATCGCGGAAGCGCGACGACGTGATTCGTGAATTCAAAGAAGATCGCGAGCGTCCGTTGTTGTTGATCAGTTATGGGGCGGGCAGCGTGGGGCTGAACCTGCAGTTTGCCGAATACGTGTTCTTGTTTGATCGTTGGTGGAACCCGGCGGTCGAAGACCAGGCCATCAACCGCGTGCATCGCATCGGAGCGGCCGGCCCGGTGACGGTGACGCGCTTTCTGGCCCTCGAGACCATTGAGGAACGCATCAATCAAATCCTCGAAGAGAAGCGCGAAATCTTCGACACGATCTTTTCGGGCACCGAACCGCACAAGCACAGCGGCCTGTCGCGGCAAGAGATTTTCGGGCTGTTCCAGCTCAAGTGCCCCAGCGGGCCGATCGAGCTGGCGGCGTAGCGGTTGGTCCATAGTATCCCGCAGTCGGTTGCCAGGAACCGAAAATCCGCGTACCGTGCCGTAATGCCCGCAACCGCCTTACTCAAACTCGCCGAACGGTTCCCGGTGATCGTGACGCTGGAATTGGCGGCCGTGGTCGTCACGCTTTGGTGGTGGTCGGGCGGCAATGTCGAACTGCTGACCGTCGATGCGCGAATCTGGCAAGGGCAAATCTGGCGGCTGGTCAGCGCGGCCTTGCCCCACTACGACATGATCCACCTCGCCTTCAATCTGTCCTGTGTCGCGGTGTTCGGCAGTCGCGTCGAAGAGGTTTTTGGCCCGCTCGTCACCACCGCGTTGCTGCTGGTCTTCGCCGCCGGTTCGATGGTCGCCGATTACGACCTGGCCGACGGCGGCGTAGGTCTGTCGGGCGTCGCTTATGGACTGTTCGGCTTTCTGTGGGTGCTGGCCAAACGCGATCGGCGGTTCGCCGACGCCATCAGCCCGCAAACCACGCAATGGCTCGTCCTATGGCTGTTCTTGTGCATCGGCTTGACCTACACGGGCACATGGCGCGTGGCGAACGTGGCACACGCGGCCGGTGCCGGCTTCGGCGCGTTGGCGGGGCTGGTGATGGCGCCGCCCAGCGGCTATCGCAGACCACTCGCCGCCGCCGCGCTCGTCGCCGCTTTGGCCGCCGTGCTGGCCGCCGGCGCGTTCGCCCGTCCCTACATCAACTTTACCGGCGCCGCCGGACGGGAGTTGGACAAACTGGCCATCCAAGCCATCCAGCGCGGCGACAACCAAGCTGCGGCGGACTTGCTGGAACGGGCCGTCCGCTTGCGCCCAGCGCGATCGGAATGGTGGCACAATCTGGGAGTCGCCTACCACAGGCAAGGTCGCGACCGCGACGCCGCGCGGGCCTTTCGCCGTGCCTACGAGCTGAATCCGGCCGATTCCGAGGCCCGTGAGGCCGCCGAAGGGCTCGAAACCTCGGCGGCCATGGATGATCTCCTTCGCGAGCGGTCTCCTTGATTCATCTTTCTGACGGCCGGGGAAGGCCATCCTCCGATCCTCGCTAGGCTGCCAACTGGCTGGGACCTTCAGCGAACAAAACAGGGCCGCGTATTTCTTGGCCTCCGTTGCTTCGGCTTGCTGGTGGCGATTGTTGGGTTTAGACTCGAAGCGTCCTTTGATCGGATTTATCATGCCCCAAGCCATGAGTACTGCCACTCCTCTGACTGTCGTTGATCTGGCCGAGCTTTTTGGCCCGATTCCGGCCTGGCGCATCCGCAGTGTTCCGGCGCCAGGAACCGCCACCGAGCAGGACGTGCTCGACATCGAGGCCCGTGAAGATTGCTTGTGTGAACTGGTCGACGGCGTGCTGGTGGAGAAAACCGTGGGATATGAAGAATCATGCCTGGCTATCGAGCTTGGCAGACTCATCGGTAATTTCGTCAAAAAACACCGTTTGGGGCGCGTGTCGGGCGAAGGCGGCATGATGCGACTCTTTCCGGGACTCGTGCGGATTCCAGATGTCGCCTTCGCCGAGTGGAGCAAGTTTCCTAGCCGTGGCTACACAGGCAAACCACTGCCTGACCTGGTCCCCGACTTAGCGGTTGAAGTTTTGAGCAAAGGCAACACTGCCAAGGAAATGTCGCGGAAACTTGACGACTACTTCGACGCTGGTGTGCGCCTCGTTTGGTTCGTGGAACCTCGCCAAAAAACCGTGCAGGTATTCACCAGCAAAGAATCGCACACCGTGCTCCACGAGCACGACACCCTGACAGGCGGCGACGTGTTGCCGGGTTTCGAAGTAGCCCTGAAAAAGCTGTTCGCCGAATGGCCCAGACCGCGGCAACGGAAGCCGAAGAAGTAGTGCCATGTCCGACGCCCTCTATCTCGACAACAATGCCACCACGCCGCTCGCCGCCGAAGCCGTCGAAGCGATGGCCCGCGCGGCTCAAGAGTGCTGGGGAAATCCGTCGAGCCAGCACGCCTTCGGCCGCCGAGCACGACAGGTGCTGGAAGACGCCCGTGAAGCGATCGGCAGCTTGCTCGGCGCCGACCTGAACGGCTTTCCGCCCGATCGCGTCATCTTTACCAGCGGCGGAACGGAAGCCAACAACCTGACGATGTTCGGGCTGACCGCATCCCACGCTTCGCCAGGGCAGGTGATCATTTCCGAAATCGAGCATCCTTCCGTAGCGGGTCCGGCCGACATGCTCGCGAGCCAAGGTTGGCAGGTCGATAAACTGCCGGCCGCTCCCAGCGGCGAAGTGCTCGTCGACGAGCTGCATCGTCTGCTGCGGCCCGATACGCGCCTTATCTCGGTGATGCTTGCCAATAACGAAACCGGCGTTTTGCAACCGGTCGAGCGCATCGCACAAATCGCCGCCGAGGCGGGCGTGCCCGTTCATACCGATGCCGTACAGCCCGTCGGCAAGCTGCCGGTCAACTTCCGCCAGCTTGGCGTGGCGACGATGACCGCCACCGCGCACAAATTCCACGGGCCGATCGGCATCGGCGTGCTCGTCGTGCGGGCGGGTATTGATCTCAGGCCCATGCTTTTCGGCGGCCATCAGCAAGAAGGTTTTCGACCAGGCACCGAGCCGGTGGTGTTGGCGGCGGGCATGCGCGCGGCGCTCGAAGGCTCGCATCGTGAAGGCGATCAGCGCCGCCGGCGCATGCAGTCGTTGCGAGATGAATTCGAAGGTTTGCTGCTCGCCGAGTTCCCCGGTCTGGTGATTCATGGACGCGACGCTGACCGCTTGCCGCACACCTCGCACGTCGCGTTTCCAGGCGTCGATGGGCAGGCGTTGGGCATGGCGTTGGATCTTGCCGGCATCGCGTGCTCGACCGGTTCGGCCTGCGCCAGCGGGTCGAGCAAGCCTTCGCCGATTCTCTTGGCGATGGGCGTCGCCGAAGGGCTGGCCCGGTCGAGTTTGCGATTCAGTTTCGGTGCGTCTTCGACCGCGGCGGAGATGCGGGAAGCGGCTCGACGTATCATCGCTACTTACAATGACTTGCGGCACCGGCGGCCGGCCGAAAAATTCGCCGCCACCCGTCGCGTGACAGCGGCAAATCCGCTATAATCAGCCGATTGGCAAGCAGGCGATTTTTTCAAGCGGGTGCGCGGCGGTTGAGGACGGAGCCGATTTTGACAAACGGCGTTGTAATTCTTCCCCTGATCGGACATTGGACGAGCGAGACCGATCTCGCCACGCCCGAGGCGCCGGAGCGCGGCTTCGTGCTCGGCCCCGAAAATCGCTTGGCCGCCGGAACAATCCAAAGGCTGCTCGACATACAAACCCGAAGCGTCAGCGAGGCCGATAGCGCAGGCCAACAAACCCGAAGCTTCAGCGAGGCCGATAGCGCAGGCCAAGTCGGCGTTGCAGGCGACGCCCCTCACCCCAGCCCGGGGCACCCACTTGTGGGCCCGGAAGGAGAGGGTGTTTTGCGACACCTCTCGCCCATCGTCATCCACGGTGTGCCGGGCACCGGCAAGTCGCATTTGGTACACGGCCTGGTCGCGGCCTGGAAGCGACGCCGTCCCGATGACACAGCGGTGTTGCTCACGGCCGCCGATTTCGCCCGGCAGTTTGCCGATGCGGTCGACAAACGGGCCGTCAGCGCGTGGCAGGCCGGCTTTCGCTCGGCCGATCTGTTTGTATTGGAAGATTTGCTGTACCTCTCGACCAAGCCGCCCGCGCAGGCCGAGTTGCTTCACGCGCTGGATGCATTGGCCGACCGTGGCAGTCTGGCGATCGTCACTTCGCGACTGGCGCCGCACGAGCTGTCGAACTTCCTTCCCGGCCTCATCAGCCGCCTGAGTGCCGGCTTGGTTGTGCCGCTGGCGCCGCCGGAGTTGGATACCCGCCGTCAGATTTTGTCGAGCTTGTGCGAAGCCCGAAGTCTCCATCTGGGCGACGGCGCGTTGCGGCTCTTGGCCCGTTCGCTTGCCTCGACAGCCCCCGAGTTATCGGGCGTGTTGGCCAACCTCGAGCTGGCTGCGAAATCGGCGGGCAAGCAAATCGACGACGCCTTCGTGGCGGCTTATCTAGGCCAGCGCGTGGCCGCGCGGCAACCGCCGTTGAGGGCCATCGCCTCGCACACCGCTCGCTACTTTGCTCTCCGCGTGGCCGAGTTGCGCAGCCCCTCGCGACGCCGCGGCGTCGTGATGGCCCGCGACGTGGCGATGTATTTGGCCCGTCAGCTCACCGGCAAGAGCTTGAAGCAGATCGGCGAGTATTTCGGCGGCCGCGATCACACCACCGTGCTCCACGGCTGTCGGAAGACTGAGGATCTGATGCGAACGGACGCGGCGACGTTCGACGCCGTGCTCGAACTGCGGCAAGGCCTGGCAACCGGGTGAATGTCATGAATCACGAAGTTCAATATGTAAGGTGGGACCAGCGAGCTTGCGAGCGCCGGCCCACCGATAGCGACGTCGTTTATGGTGGGCCGGCGCTCGCAAGCTCGCTGGTCCCACCTTACGTGGAAAACCCGTTGCGCCACCGTTCACGCATGTCCGGCAAATCCGATTTGTCGACACCGACCAGCTTGGCCCTCAAAACGACTGTTTGACGCTAAACAATGGCTAACGCAACGCGAACAGCCCACGAACCGCTTTTGCACACCAGCCTAACAGCACCTAAATCCGCTTGTTGAAACGACCTGCAAACGCCCGCACCACGAAACTGACATTACCGCCTCGCGGATTACTGTTACTGCTGTAAAAGATATCTACCTAATCAATTACCCCGCTCCGCCCGCTCGTTGATTCGGGCCGGCCGACAAAGCACCAAGGAAGTGAAACCCCGATGAAAGTCGTTTGTGATCGCGAAAAGCTTTTAGCCTCTTTTCAAACCGCCAGTGCTGCGGCCCCTGCCCGCAGTCCCAAGCCCATCTTGCAGAACGTCAAGTTCGAGGTCAGCGGCAGCGGCGAGACCATCGGCACGATGATGGCCACCGACCTGGAAGTGGGCGTCCGCGTGAACTCGCCCGGCATCCACGTCGATGCGGAGGGGAGCGCCATTCTGCCTATCGCCCGCTTCGGTTCCATCTTGCGTGAGTCGTCCGACGCCCAGTTGCGGCTGGAGACCGACGGGCAGGGCACGATTGTCCGCGGCGACCGTAGCGAGTTCCGCCTGCCTGCCGAGAACCCCGATGAGTTTCCCGCCGTCGCTCAATTCAACGAATCGAAATACCACGAGTTGCCCGGCCGTCTGTTCCGCGAGATCATCCGCCGCACGGTGTTCGCCACCGATGTGGAGAGCAGCCGCTACGCTTTGGGCGGCGTGCTGGTCGAGCTGACGGCCGACAAGATCACCGCCGTCGGCACCGATGGCCGCCGCCTGGCGATGATGGAGGCCCCGGCCCGATCGGTGGGCGGGCACCTCACCGGCGACAACATGACGATCATTCCCACCCGCGCCATGCACTTCATCGAGCGGGCGTTGGCCGACGGCGAGGCCGAGGTGCAGATCGCCACGCGGGCCAACGACGTGCTGGTGAAGACGGCACGGGCCACGATCTATTCGCGGCTGGTCGAAGGTCGCTTTCCGAAATGGCGCGACGTGTTTCCGCGCCGTCCCGACGCCACCAAGATCGAGATGGTCGTTGGGCCGTTTTATTCCGCGGTACGGCAGGCGGCCATCGTCACCGACGAAGAGAGCCGCGGCGTCGACTTCACCTTTGGCGACGGCAAGCTGGTGCTGGCCGGCCGTTCGGCGAGGGTCGGGCAGTCGCGCGTCGAGCTGCCGATCGCCTACGACGGCAGCTCGATCACCATCACGCTCGATCCGCGTTACATGAACGATTTTTTGAAAGTGCTCGATCCCGAAAAGAATTTCACCTTGGAGTTGAAGGACGCCGAGAGTGCCGCGGTTTGCCATACCGACGACGGCTACGGCTACGTGATCATGCCGCTGGCGCGGGAAAGGTAGGAGAGGCGGACTCTGTAGGGAACGGACTCCGTGCCGTTCCGTGAATCGAAAGTGGATCGCCGATTGGCAGGTCGCGGAACGGCACGGAGTCCGCGGAACGGCACGGAGTCCGTTCCCTACAGAAGAACCGTACCCGATGACTTTCAAACCAAAACCAACCGGCCCGCGGCGGCCGCAAAAAGTGGGCGACGTGCTGGCCGAGTTGATGGCCCGCCGCGGCTACGCTCGCCAACAGGCCTCGGCCAACTACGATGCGGCCTGGCGCGAGGCGGCCGGCGAACTGCTGGCCCGGCAGACGCGCGTGGGCGTGGTGCGGCGCGGGGCGCTGGAAGTGACGGTGGCCAACTCGGTGTTGTTGCAAGAATTGACGTTTCAAAAACAAACCATCCTGGGGCGACTTTCCCGCCTGTTGCCCGACGAGCGAATCGACAAGCTACGGCTGCGTGTCGGCCCGATCGAATGATTTTGGATTTTGGATTTTGGATTTTCGATTGCCACCAATCCAAAATCCAAAATCGAAAATCCAGAATCGGCTACCGAGGAAACCATGCCAGACGAAACTCCCACCAACTTGCCCCAGCCCCGCCCGAACCTTCCGCCGGCGGGCAGCTCGCCCGAAATGCCGGAGTATCGCAAGATCGAGGGCGACTACGGCGCCGAGCAACTCGAGCACCTCAGCGACCTGGAGCACGTCCGCGAGCGGCCCAGCATGTATATCGGCGACACCACCGTCCGCGGCCTGCACCATTTGGTCTATGAAGTGGTCGACAACTCGATCGACGAGGCCATGGCCGGCCACGCCAAGAACATCAGCGTCATCATCAACACCGACGGTTCGGTGACCGTCGAAGACGACGGCCGCGGCATCCCGGTCGAGGTCCATCCGGACCTGGGCGTCTCGACTTTGCAAGGCGTGATGTGCGTGCTCAAGTTCGGCGGCAAGTTCAGCAAAGGGGCCTATCAGACCTCCGGCGGCTTGCACGGCGTGGGCGTGACGGTGGTCAACTTCCTTTCCGAATGGTGCGAAGTGGAGGTCCGCCGCGGCGGGCACGTCTATCAGCAGGAGTACGAGCGGGGCGTGCCGATGGCCGAGGTCCGCCGCATCGGCACCACCGACAAACGCGGCACGAAGACCACCTTCAAGCCCGACCCGCTGATTTTTCCCGTCACCAAGTTCAACTACAACACGCTGCACAAACGGCTGCAAGAACTGGCGTTTCTCAACCGCGGCGTGAAAATCGTCTTCCGCGACAATCGCACCAACGAAGGCGAAACCTTCCAGTACGAACGCGGCATCATCGAGTTCGTCGAGCACCTGAACCGCGCCACCGAGCCGGCCCACCCCGACGTGATTTACATCGCCGGCGAATTCGAGGGCGTCGGGCTGGAAGTCGCCATGCAGTATTCGAGCGAATATACCGAGAACACTTCCAGCTTCGTCAACAACATCAACACCATCGAGGGCGGCACGCACGTTTCGGGCTTCCGTTCCGCCCTCACCCGCACGATCAACAGCTACGGCAAAAAGGAAAACCTGTTCAAGGATCTCGTGCCCAGCGGCGACGATTTTCGCGAAGGGCTGACCGCGGTGATTTCGCTGCGCGTGCCCGAACCGCAGTTCGAGGGCCAGACCAAGACCAAGCTCGGCAACAGCGAAGTCGAAGGCATCGTCACCTCGGCGGTGGGCGACTTTCTCGGCCGCTTCCTGGAAGAAAACCCCAAGGTGGCCAAGGTCATCGCTCAAAAGGGCCTGTTGGCGGCCGAGGCCCGCGAGAGTGCCCGCAAGGCCCGCCAGATGGTCCGCGAGCGCAAGGGGGCGCTGTCGGGCGGCGGGCTGCCGGGCAAGCTCCGCGACTGTACCAGCCGCGAAGTCGAAAAGTGCGAGTTGTACCTGGTCGAGGGCGATTCGGCCGGCGGCAGCGCCGAGGGCGGCCGGCTGCGCGAGTATCAGGCCATCCTGCCGTTGCGCGGCAAAATCATCAACGCCTTCAAGAGCCGCGAAGACAAGGTGCTGGCCAACGAGGAGGTCCGCAGCATGATCTCGGCCATCGGCGTCGGCATCGGCGAAGAGATCGACCTTTCCAAGCGGCGCTACAACAAGATCGTGATCATGACCGACGCCGACATCGACGGCTCGCACATCCGCACGCTCCTGCTCACGTTTTTTTATCGGCAGATGTACCCGTTGGTGGCGGGCGGCTTCATCTACGTCGCTCAGCCGCCTTTGTTCCGCGTGCGATCCAAGAAGAAATCGTACTACGTGCAAACCGAAGAGGAGATGAAGAATCATCTGTTGGAGATGGGTCTGGCCGAGTGCGTGTTCGACCCCGGCAACGGCCGGCCGATCGAGGGCGACGAGATCAAGCGGCTCTGCACGATCTTGTCGGCGATGGAAGAATCGATCATCGCTCTGGAGCGGCGCGGCATCAGCTTGCGCCAGCACGCGGCGCGGCAGGACGCCGCCACCAAGCGGTTGCCGGTCTATCATGTGTTCGTGGGCACGCAAGAGCGTTGGTTCACCACGCGCGAAGAGCTGGATAAGTTCGTGGCCGAGCAAGAAGCGCAGACGGGCACGGAACTGGCGGTGACCGACCATCCGGCCGGCACGCCCGCCACCAACGGCCACGCGGCCCAGCGGTTGACGATTGTGGAATTGCACGAAGTCCGTTCGCTCAACAACCAGGTGGCCGAGCTGGCAAAAATGGGTTTTGATATTCAAGCTTTGATTCCTCAACAGCGGACGGGCATTCAAGAGTCGCGTTACAAGCTTCGCCGCGGCGAGAACGAGACCGGGCTGGAAGACTTGCGCGGTCTGTTGTCGGCGGTGCGTGCGGCCGGCGAGAAGGGTCTGCAGGTGACTCGTTTCAAGGGCCTGGGCGAGATGAACGCCGAGGAGCTGCGCGACACGACCTTGCACCCCGACTATCGCACGATGTCGCAAGTCCGCATGGACGACGCCAGCGCCGCCGACGACCTGTTTCGCATCCTGATGGGCGACAAAGTCGAGCCCCGCCGCGAGTTTATCGAAAAGCACGCGCTGGAAGTGCGAAATTTGGATGTGTAGGGTCGGACGGCCGAAAGGATTCGGTACATGCAGATCAACGCGGAGCACTATTTCAATGCGTCGATCGAGCGAATTCATCAAGCTCGGCGTCTGTATCGCGCTGGCGATAGCTACGCGTTTTCGATGTACGCGTCCGGCTTGGCAGTAGAGTGCATCCTCAGGGCTTTTCGGTGGAGGGGCCAATGCCAGGCAATCGGCCGTGCGGCCGCAGCCTTGCCCCAGTTCCTTCACCACGAAGCCCAGGCTGCGAAAGGCGTCGGCCGTGCGCTCTTCGAACAACAGCGGGACCGGTTTGTCACCGTCGGCCGCTCTGTAGGGAACGCCCTCTGTGGCGTTCCGCTCCGTGGCGTTCCGCACACCCCGCGCCAGATCCGCCAGGTCGCACAATGCGGCCGGCAAGAAGGGAAACCGCACGCCCGCGCCGCCGTAGCATAACCGTCCTCGGTTGTGATCATCACGGTTGTAGGTGCGGCTGCCATCTCCGCGACCATCCACATCGGCCTCTTCGGCGCGCCGGGGCCCGCGGCGCCGTGGTCTTTGGCGGCGGGGCCGCCGTTTCGTCGCGGTTTTTTCACGGGAGGGTCATTCATGGGCCGGTTCCTCTTTGTTGAAATCCGAAGCAGGGGGGTTGGTTCGCGGCCTTGGGGCACGGTCCGTTGGACTGCGCAAAATCGTCGATTTCGGCCGTCAAAAAAAACGCCCAAAGCTGACGCGGAATCTGTTGCGCTCGCCACCATCCAGGCTTGCCCCGCTGGAGCGGTGATTGAACGCCAGAGACCGATTGCCACGGTTCGTCGGCCTAAAAGCTTCCCTCCTTTTACCCGCCGGCTGGCTTGGGATGTGCAAAGTGAGCATGGCGATCCGCGCGACGAGCGGCCCGCCACGACCGGCCAACGGTGAGCGCTGCGCTCACCGTTAAACAGTGCGGATTTGGCCGGTCCGCCACGGCTATTGCAAATTTGCACGAGCCGCAAAACACGGCGGATTTAGGCATGGTATACCCCAGAAGAGCGGGCTTGGCGGTGGTTCCCCGTTCGCCAATCTCCGTGGCGCCGAGAGCTTGCACGCTTGCGTCCGCCGCCTTTCATGGGATCTTGTCTGCTGACTTTAGCCGGCCGCTGGCTTGTGGCGCATCGGGCAGCCAACTGCGCAGTTGCATGTCCGCCAGGTAAAGCGGCGTGGCGACACCCCACCGGTTAGCTACGCCGCAGCGAAAACCCCCGAGAAATCCTCGTTATTGCAAATTTGCACAAACGAGACGGCGGGCGGCGGCGCGGAAGCGGCGGCTCAGTATACGGGCAGGCGCCGTCGGCCAGGAAGCTTGTCGCCGCTCGGTTCCGTCGATCCCGCTCGCGACGCAGTCTGCGCGGCCCTTGGCGCCGTCTCGGCTTCCGCGATTTCGTATCGCGGAGTGGACGGCGGCGGTCGCGTGGGCTAGGATTACGCCAAGCTTCATCTAAAACCTTCAGCGTCGACATCGAACCGCCGACTACTCCGCCTCTGTTGCGGATTGCTCGCAGGCCGGGATTGGTTACACTCTCCCGCCCGGAAGTCGGCAATTGACATGACCTTGCGGCCGTTGGGGCGTCAGAAAAGTTCGAGTTGATCGCCGGGCAGTTCGACCGGACGGCGCATTTTCCCCCAAAAAATGCGCATCCGCTCGAACTGCTTGTCGGTAATGGTGATGATCCGGACTTCGCCATCAGGGGGCACTCCGCGCTCGACGCGCTGAATGTGGATCGCCGCATTCTCCTCGCTCGGGCAATGCCTCAAATAGACCGAAAACTGCATCATTGTAAAGCCGTCTTCCAGCAGCAATTTGCGGAAGCGCGCGTACTCCTTTCGGGCACGCTTGGTGTCGACGGGCAGGTCGAACATCGTCACGACCCACATGCATCGGTATCCGCTGATTCGCATGGCCGGGGAATCTCCAATCGGCGTGCCGCGCCTTGAAAGCACTGCACCAACGACGCCGCGTAGCGGTGCAGGGCGACCAGCAGGGGGCCTCGGCCCTCGTCGGTTTCCGTGGGGACGGCCAGCAATTCCAACAGCGCGGCCTTCGTCGGCTGATCGAGTTCGTTCTGCCCGGCCACGAGCAACTGCCGCACGCGCTCGTCGACGACGGGGCGCAACGGTTCCAGCAAGTCGTCGGCCAGGCAAAAGGCATTCGCACGGTGCGAATGGTGCAGGCCCAGCGAGGGGAGCAGTCCCGCGGCCACGAGCGCCCGTGCCACCGCCGCGCGCATCACGGCATAGCCGTAGTTTAGAAGCGCGTTGGCACCGCCGCCGTCGGGATCGCGGCGGAAGGTGGCGAAATCGGCGCGCCGATCGTCGGGCGCCTCCGTCAGCCAGGCCGACCAATAGGTCTTGGCGGCTTGTGCCTCGCGGTTCGTCGAATCGCCGGAGCGCACTTCGCTGGCGAGCTGCAGCAGCCTGCGGTGCGAGGGCGAGTCGGCGGCGAGATTGGCCGCCTGAGCGCGGATTTTTGCCTGCACGATCTGCCGCCACAAGCGTTTGCAGAGGGGTTTGCCCGCCTCGATTTGTTCGCGCACGCGCCATACCACTTGGCTGTGGTCCGCCAGCGGCACCAGCATGGCGACCGGCAAGTGGTCGCGGCCACAGATCACCAGCGTGGCGTCGGCCTGCGCCAGCGAGGCCAGCGCGGCGTGCGTATAGGTGGCCTGCGGGTGGTCGACGACCACCACGCCGATGTCTTCGCAGGGGATGCTGCCGACCGTTTCGTCGCCGCGCTTGAGCGTGAGCTGATTGAGCCGCACGCAGAGGTGCGCGGGTTCGCGGGAGACTTCGATGGTGCGTTTAATCACGCGGCGGTTCTCACGGGCGGCAGCCAATTACCATCCGTGTCACGATCGCGGTTCTTCCTACTACTTAACGCTAATTAGCGTCGAAGCGGAATTCCAGTCTCAATCCCTCACGAGCTCCGCAATTTTGCCGAGCGGGCTGACCCGGACCTTCGCGGCGTGGGGCTTGCCGGGCGGCGCCAATTCCTTCAGGTCGCTCGGCGTCGCCGTGAATTGTTCGCGCTTTGAATTCGGCACTTTTTTTCCCTCGGCGTCCTTGCGCTCACCGGCCGCACGGGCGTCCCAATGGGGCACCAGCACAATGCCGTTGGGCTTGTCGAGTTTAGCAACGACGAAGTAGCCGACCGGCCCGGGCGGCTCACCTTTCTTCGCGGGCTTGCCCTTCATCATCAGCATCTCGCCCTCGCAGAGGCTCATCACAAACCGCCCGTCCTTCTCGTTGTCGGACCGGTCCACAAGCGGATGGGCCGACTCGATCTCCCGCAGCAGCGGGCGGTACTTGGCCCGCTCGGCTTTCGAGAGCTTGCGAAAATCCGTCGGTTTTGGAATATCGGCCTTTCGTACCGCGCGCAGTTTGGCGAGCTTGCGCTGCGCGGCCTCGAACGCGGAAACGACCTCACCTTTCCAAACCTCGACTCCTTTCTTGTTCGCACGGACGCGAACCTCAATGTGATGATTATTTTGGCCGTCGTAAAGGCGTATCGACGTTGGATCATCGAGCTTCCGACGTTTCCCGGTCGCATAATCACAGTGATCGCGGCCAACGGTTACTGGGTCGTTGTTGCTCCACAGTAGAACGACGCTATGGATGGGTACGCCGCTATCCTGCGTAAGCGGCCCGTGAAGATCGATAGACCGTTTCAGTTCGACCTTTGTGAATGAATCAGGGTTCAGCCCACGTTGCTCAATCCGCCTTCGTAGTAGGCGTCGCAGACCGGGGTCGCGCACGATTCCACCTTTTTCAGGCTTTGGATCAACAATTCTTCTGGTAAAGGCATTTGACTTTATGAATCGACGAGCCGCCTTTTCCGCCTCCGGCGCAGACAGCCTCTTCTTGCCGACGCGAAATCGCCGTGCCAGTCGCTCGATCGCCTCGTCATCGCTCTCTTCACGGGGTAGACGTAGATGCGTCGGCTTTAGGAAGTCCGTTGGTGCCTCGCCAATGACTGCCTGGCGTACGGTTACACGCGTCTTGACGAGCTCACAATGGACTGTTCCGTTTTGCTTCCAAACATCGACCACGGGTCCATACTGCGTTGCTTTATGCAGCGCGCCGATGAGCTTGCGCTTCACATGGCGGTGACAGACTGGCCGCTCCACCGGGCCGTCGCCAAACACCGCGTCCTCGACCGCCTCGCGCAATTTGTCGCCGGTATTGAAAGGCCGCGGCGGCGAGATGGGATGGGCGCGGCGGTAATTCTCCATTTGCTGCTCGTCGGCCGTGTTGACTCCCTCGACGTCGGCCCTCATCTCGCGCTTGTCCCAGTCGGCGCGAACCTGTTCCGTCGTCAGTGCAATGACAACCGCGTCGATCGCATGATGCCGATGATCGCCTCGGTCCTTTTCCCTGCGCTGTTGTTCTTGCTCGGTGGTGAGTCCCTTCCGCTTTTTGTCATGGCGATCGAAGAACAGCCCCCACTCGCGCCGCAGGCGGCTGGTCCAGATGCCGTCGGTCGTGAAAATGCGCCGCTCCCCGCCCCGCTCCGGCAAGCCCTTTCCGTCGTAAATGGCGTCGGCCAGGTAGGCCATCACCTGGCGCGTGGCGTATTTCGTCGCCGCCTCCTGCCGCGCGGTCATTTCCCGGATGTCCTTCACTTCCTTTTTGAACTGATCGAGCTTCGCCTTGTCATCCCAGGCCCTGAAATAGCACGACCAAAGAGCCATGCCGTTGGCGTTTTTCATGTCGGAAGCCTTGGGGCGTTCGACGTCGGCATACATTTTTTCAGCCCAAGCAATGCCTTCGGCGAAACCTCCTGGGAGCGTCAACTCCCAAAATTGACGCGGCGTGCGCCGCTCCATCTCGCGGTTGCACTTGGTATGTGCGAGGACGATGTTGCCAAGGCCGTTGTGACCGCCGCTAGCGCGTGGGATGATGTGAGCGACTTCGCATCCTTCGCCGATGGCCGCCTTGCGGAGCGTCAGGCCATCGTTCCCGTCGGGGCCGATCCGCTTTCCGCATAGCGGGCAAATGCAACCTTGCTGGACGGCCAGTACAACGCGGTCGACCGCCGCGCGCTGCTGCGTCGCGCTCACGGAGTGAAGATTGAACTCCTCGAGGATGTCATTCCGAATTCGATTCCGTAGGCGGTTCTTGAACAGCAGCCGGTCGGCGTCTTTTTTCCCCATCCGTGCTTCGCGGGCCAACTCGATAAACACGTAGTCGGGCCGCCTGCGAAAGGTCACCATATACTCGACCAGGTGCCGCCGCACCTCGTGGATCGCTTTCCGCACGACCGGATTGCTGAGAAGCGGGGCGGGCGGCGGCTCGGCAAGCGGCTTGCCGTCGCAATCGAGCACCGGCTCACCGTTGTGGTACAGGACGTGTTTGGCCAAGTAATGGCGGTCCCTCGCTGTGGCGCCCTTGGCGCCCGTGGCATAGCGTTTGAATTCAGGCGAATTTTCAGCGTTCTCGTGCGCTTCTGAAGACGATAGCCCTTCCTCCAGCAGCGCCTCTGTGAGCTTTCGCTTGACGGCCTGAGCATGAGCCTTTCGGGCCTCGATCTGTGTCATCCAGCGATGTCGGGCGGGGTCGAAAGCGGTGTCTTTCCGCCAACGAACTGGAATCTGCCCGTCCTGGCCATCCACTTCCGTAAACGCCTCATCCATGTAAGGAAGGATTTTGCAGACAGCGCGGCGACTCATTTTCAGTCGCTTGGCATCGAGCTTGGGCCGGCGTTTCCAGGCGGCGACGAGCGCATCCGCCTGAGTTTCGGAAAGCGCGGCCCACGTCATCACGCCGCTTTTCAAACGCTCCGCCGCACCCTCTTGCTCGGGATCGAATTTCAGGATTGCGCGATTGATTCCCTCGCGGACGTTCGCCCGCATTGCCGACCATTTGTCGAGCGTTACCGCGCCGTGGACGATCTCGCGGCTGAACCAGTCGGTGTTAATCTCGCGGTTTTCATCGGCCTCGATGTTGAAGCGAAATTGGCTGTGCTTGCTGAACCGTTCGCCCCAGCCTTCATCCGCGGTGCCCATGAGCCGCCGCAGATCGCTCACCGTGACTTTCGTTTTCGGGCGCTCGGCCGCCGAACCGTTTGCCTTCTTGGTTTTCTTGGGCTTTTCCATGCCGAGCGGCCCGCTCAAGTAGGCCCTGATTTTCTCGCGTTCCTCGACCGTGAGCGGCCGCGGCGGCTTGCCGCGTTCAATGATCTTAAGATTGTTTACTGTCTCAATGACGAGGTAGCACGAGGCGTACATGTCAGCGTGCGGGGCGCAGCGTTCCGTGGGCTCGAGAACGCAGCGCCCCAAGGTGCCAAGATCCCACGACGCCCGGCGCTGGCCGAATAGTAAACCGCGATGACGCCAAATCGCGTCGCCTGATTCGTCGTCGAGCGTCCGGCGCAGTTCATCCGTGAGCAGCGGCGCCGGCTCGCCGGCGAGCGACTTTTGCTTATCCCAAAGCCGGCGGAATTCATCGCGGATCATTTCGCGGTCGGCGCAGTGCTCATAGATGCCTGGTTTATTGCGGACCGCCGCGCGAAACTCACGTGGGCCTTTGCGCTTATCGGTTGGTCGCCGGTCCGGTGTGGTAATGGCGGTCACGCGCTGGGCCCGAATTGCGGCGATGAATTCGCCGAACGTCCCCACGTTCAGATCTCGCATTTTTGCGCGCACTTCGTTGATGGCGGCCTTCACTTTTCCGTCATCGCCGCTGTCACCGTCATCGGTTTCGTCGGGTTCGGCGAGTTTGAGTCCGAGCGCGCCGCGACGCTGCGCTAGGTGCAGGAGTACGCGACCAAACTGATGTGCCGTCAGCGGCTCAGCCAGACCTCTGCGCCGCAGTTCCCAAGGGTCCGTGGTTTCCAACAGCCGCTTGAATTCCTCAGAGGTGGGTGGCAACAGGCCCACCTCGATGAGCTTCAACCGCAACTCGCGTTTTCGCGTGGCCCGCCGCCGTAGCGTGATTCGCGTCCGCCGTGTCATGCGGCGCTTGGCGTTCTTCGGATCACCGCGCTTGTCGTCCGACTCGTCAACGCCGGCAGGGAAGATCGAAACTCCCGCGGTGATTTCGCCGCTGTCTGTATCGGTCCACACGGAGCCGACGGAGTTGGAACCAATGTCGAAGCCGAGGTAGGTAGGCATGTGAAAACCGAGCGCGAGACCCTTGACGAAGCCGTCCGTGACATTTATCCTGTTCCTCCGTGTAACCAATCCCGTCCTGCGGTTTTACGCAACAAGAGTAAATCGCAGGCACCGCCTTACGGCGACCGCCGCAGCCCGCACAAACGGCCTGCGGCTTTTTTGTTGCCGCTGCAGATTAACGCGCCTTCCGAGTGGCTGCAACCATTGTCCGGAATGCCATGCCAAGCGGCGGAGCACGCTCCTGCGTCCCGCCGTCTGCGGTCCACGGCCTACGTAGCTATTTGACCCGCCATGGGAAACCAGGGCGGCTTTTTTCATGCGCCGGCGCGGGGCCCTGCCACGAGCGGCCAGCCAAGGTCGGTCGGCCGGGGCCAATGCCCGGCAGCGGCCGACCGGCCGCAGCCTTGCCCCAGTTCTTTCACCACGAAACCCAGGCTGCGAAAGGCGTCGGCGCAGCGCTCTTCGAACAACAGCGGAACGTTTGCCTCGTCGTCGACCGACGCTCCGCAGGCCAGGTCGGCCAGATCGCGGAGTCGGGCCGGCAAGAAGGGAAACCGCACGCCCGCGCCGCCGTAGCATAACCGTCCTCGGTTGTGCTCATCGCGATTGTAGGTGCGGCTGCCGTCTCCGCGACCATCCACATCGGCGTCTTCCTCTCTCGGCGAAGGCGAAGAGATCCTGATTCCCGCGGCGGCGATGGAATCGCGATCATGCCCCTCGGCACGCATCTGGAGTACCGCGTCGCGCTGCTGCTGGTTGATCCGCTTCGGCATTCCGCACACCGTCCCGAAAGCCCAACGCCGCAAACGGCGCGGCATCATGCCCGTATTTTGTGGCGTTCGGACGTCCAAAAGTCAACGACACCTCCGGCTTTTTGCCGCCGAACGCCTTTCGCCGTCTGCGGTGTCGTTGGGCGTCGCCGCGTCGGGACCTGGCAAGAATCGAGCGGGAGTGACGCGACATGGCGGTTTAACCGGACCGCTGAAAGCCTTACACTGGGCAATTCACACTCAGCTTCGAACAACGCCCCCCAATGTCTTACTTGGAACTTGCCATCCTGCTGCCCTGCCACAGCCTGGAAGACTTTCCGGTCTATCAGGAAGGCCCCGACGCCGAAGGGCTGCTGGCCGCCTGGTCGGCCCTCTGGCACCCGGTTTTGCTGGCCGACGCGGGGCGGTTGCCGACCTGGTATCGGGCCGACAGCCCGCCCGACGAAGTGGCCGACCGGCTGTTCGTGGTGCCCGCCCCCAGCGAGCCGCTGTTGATCGCCGGCTGGACCAGCCGCGCGCACGACGAACGGGCGTGCGTGGTGCGCAAGACGCGCGAGCGAGACCAGATCGTGGCCGCGGCGTTGGCCAGGCTGCCCGACGCGCCCCAGGTCGATCGAGAGCTGACCGCCGATTTCTTGGCACTGGGCGTGTGCTACCTGCTCGTCGAGCTGCTGACACGGCAGATGCGGTACATGAGCAACATCGACGAGATCCATCTGCGCAATCAAGCGGTGGCGGCGGCGACGGCGGCCTGCGAGCGGCGCCATGACGATGCCCGTGAAAAGCTCCGTGCGTGCTTTGAAGTGCTGACGGAGGCCCGCGAGCGGTTTTATCCCGTCGAGGCCTATTTGATCGACCTGGTGCTGGTCGCGCCCACCACGCTGGGAGCGAACCTGCGGCAGGAGCTGGCCGACCCGGTGCCCAAAAGTCTGCTCATTTCGGGCGAGCTTGTCGAACGGCTGGCCGAGCAGCAGCCGGAGACGCTGGCCGCACTGCGCGAGGCCTTGGAGCGAAAAAGCGTGTCGTTGGTGGGCGGCGAGTACCTGGAAGACGAAGTGCCGGTGCTGCCGATCGAAGCGGTGCGGCACGAGTTCGAGCGCGGTCTGGCCGTCTACCAGCGTGTGTTGCAATCGCGGCCGCGGGTCTATGGCCGGCGTCGATTTGGATTGTCGCCGCTGCTTCCCGCACTGCTGAATTCCGCGGGCTTCACGGGCGCCTTGCACTTCACGCTCGATGAAGGGCAGTTTCCTCACAGCGGCCAGTGCAAGACCCGCTGGGAAGGTCTCGACGCCAGCAGCATCGACGCGCTCAGCCGCTTGCCGCTCGACGCCAGTAAAGCCGAAAGCGTGCTCGGCTATTCGCGAAAGATGGGCGAGACGATGGACATGGACCACGTGGCGACGCTCGTGTTTGCGCATTGGCCTGGGCAAACCAACCTCTTTTTTGGCGATCTGCGTCGCATGGCGGCCTACGCGCCCGCGCTGGGCAGGTTTGCCACGCTCGACGACTATTTTCAAAGGACGGACCGGCCGGGCGAGCTGACCAAGTTTCGGGCCGATCAATATCGAGCACCTTACTTGCGGCAGGCAATCATCCGCGAAGAGGCGAATCCGCTGTCGCGCATCGCCGATCGCCATGCGGGCCGAGCGCGGTGCGAAAGCGCGCGCGCCGTGGCGGCCTTGGCCGACATGCTGGCCGGCTCCCGCGTGGGCCCACAGATCGATTTGGAGGCCGTCGGTCCGTGGGGCGGCCTTCCCAGGCCGTCTGAGCCTAACGACGGCCTAGGAAGGCCGCCCCACGCTGAGTTGGCCGCCGCCGCACTGGCCGAAAAACTGTCGGGCGCCACCGCGTCGCCCGGTCATCTTCTGTTCAATGCCCAGCCCTTCGCCAGGCGAGAAGTGTTGCGCCTCCCGCCGTCGGAACTGCTTCCCGCCACAGGTGGACCGGTCGTGACGTCTCAAACGGCGAGCGATGCGACGCAGGTCGTCGTGGAACTGCCGCCGATGGGCTTTGCCTGGGTTCCGCAGGGAACGGCGCCGCCCGCCGCGCCGGCGGCGAAGCGCAAACCGAAGACTGCCGAAAAAGAAATGGCCATCCAGAACGATCTGGTCCAAGTCGTGGTCAGTCGCGAAACCGGCGGCATTCGCTCGGTCTACGACGCCAACCAGCGCGGCAACCTTCTGTCGCAGCAACTCGCCTTTCGGTTGCCGCCGCCCAAACCGAAGCCGGGCGATGTGTGGCGCGACCCCGACGCAGACGCCGGCTATTCGAGGATGGTCGCGCGCAGCGTGGAGATCACGGCAGCCGGGCCGGCTTACAACGAAGTCACGAGCAAGGGCGAGCTGGTCGACCCCGAAGGCAAACGGATCGCGGGCTTCACGCAATGCGTGGGGTTGTGTCGTGGCTCGCGGGTGGCGGTGCTGGAGATCGATCTCGACACCGACGTGCCGCCACGTGCCGATCCGTGGAACTCGTATTATGCGTGCCGTTTTGCCTGGGGCGATGAATCGGCCGAGCTTCGCCGCAGCGTGGGTCTGACTTCGCAGGCGACCGACGCCCGCAACTTGGAGGCGCCCTACTTCATCGACGTCCGCGCGGCGAAAACGCGGGCCACGGTCCTGACCGGCGGCTGGCCGTATCATCGCCGTGTGGGCAACCGCATGCTCGACAGCCTGCTCATCGTGCGCGGCGAGTCGCGGCGGCGGTTTCGGCTGGGGATCGGGGCCGGCCTGGCCCATCCGGCGCAGCACGCCTTGGCGCTCCTCGACCCTCCGCTGGCGCTGGAGCGAAACGCGCCGCCCAAATCCGCTTCGGGCTGGCTGTTTCACATCGACGCCAAGAACCTGGTCGCCACCCACTGGGACGCCGTGGTCGAGGGCGACCGCGTGGTTGGTTTTCGCGCGCGTCTGTGGGAAACCGAGGGTAAAGCCGGCCGCGTTCACCTGCGTTGCTTCCGGGCGCCAACCGCCGCGCGGCAAATCGACTTTGCCGGCGAAAGGCTCGTCGAACTGCCTGTTGAGGGCGATACCATCGTGATCGACTTCTCGCCCTTCGAATGGTTGGAAGTAGAAGGGCGGTGGTAGGACATCCCCGCGAAAAAACGCGCCAGGGGCGACGTCTTCGAATGGACGGAAGAATGCAACGAGCGATTCAGCCCGCCATGACTCGCACCTTGCCTTGCGCCCGCGGGCGTGGAGGAGAGACGGTAATTTGCACGTCGCAGCCCAGCGCGTTCAAAAAGCGGAACAGTCGGTCGGTCGAGAAACCGTCCAGCCGGCCATTCAGCAAGGCAGAAACCTTGGGTTGGTTGATTCCCAAAATCTTACCTGTGGCTGCTTGGGTCAAGCGGCGTTTTTGTACAATTCTCAGGATCCTCGCCGCTAATTCGGCTTTCGCCAAGTATTGTTCGGGATTTGGAATCCGTAGGTCGGCAAACACGTTGCCGCTACTCTCGTGGATCGCTGTACTTTCCTTGCTCATTCTTTGAATTCCTGCCGGTATTGCTCCGCGGCGAGTTTCAGCCGCCCCTTGATGATCGCGAGATGCGTCATGGGTGTGGCGGTCCCTTTCTTCGATTTTTTCTGAAACGCATGCAGAACATAGACAATCTTCGAGAACTTCACGGTATAAACGGCGCGATAGGTGTTTCCGTCATGGTCGACGACAACCTCCAGTACGCCTGCGCCGCCGAAGCCTTTGAGCGGCTTTGCCTTGACCGCCTTCATACCGATTTGCGCCAGGTAGAGAGCGTAACCCGCTTCTCGACGAGCCTCGCGCGGAAACGCATCGAGTTCTTCCTTCGATGTCCCCACCCAGCGCAACGGCTTCATGGGCGTCGCCGAAGTCGGATCGTCCATGTGATACTATCCCATTTGCGGGATGATGAGTCAAGCGATTGTTCTGTGCCGCTCATGTCCTCAAACCAGCGCCTCGGCGGCCAGCTCCAACGAATCATAGCCGCCGCATTCGCCGCTGGCGACAACGCGTTCCAGCGCGTCGATCATCTCGCGGTCGTGGCTGAACTGCTGATCGCGGCGCAGCTCCTCGATGGCTTGTGCCGGCGGCATGGCGCCGCGGCCGGGCTGGATCTCCGCGGTCATTTCGTCGTAGGCACGGGCGATCCAGATAATTCGCGTGCCCAGCGGAATGTCGCCGGACGATTGCGGGTCGTGGCCCACGTCGTCCTGGTGTACCAACAGCGGGCTGGCCCCGCTCAGCACCGAACCCAAGGAGTGAATCAGATCGATGCCTCGGAACGTGTACTGATCGAGCTTGGCGGGATCCGTCTCCAGCGTGCCCACGGCTTTGCGAAACACGCGCGTGGTCACTTCGACGTTGCCGATGTCGTACAGCAGAGCGGCGATCCGCACGTCGTCGACCAGCTTGAGCGGCAGCCGCATGGCCACGGCCACTTTCTGGCTCAGCTCGGCCACGCGGACCGAACGGGCTTTCAAGCGGTCATTGGCGCTTTGCAAATACCGCGACAGTACTTCGACCACGCCCACATAGGCCTCGTGCAGCTCGGCGGTCTTCGCCTTGCGTTCGTCGCTCAACGTGCCCACGAGAATGGACACCAGCCCCAGCACGGCGCCCCACACGGTGACCACCAGACCGATGGTCAAGGGCGAGTAGAAGCTGGCGAAGCCCGACAGGTTCGTCACGGTCACAATCGACGCCGACGTGACGCAAAACACCGCCAGAATGCCCGCCCGGTAGGTGCCCAGGAAAAACGCGCAGAGCACCACGGGCAGATAAAACAGGTTCAATACCACCAGCTTGTATCCATGCACCTGGTAGAACAAACACGTCAGGCCGATCACCACGATCAGCAACATGATTTCGAGCGTATGCTGTAGGCCACGATCTTGTTTTCGCCGCATGGCTGGTTTCCTTGAATAGCGAAGTGATGGTTACGGGACAGAGTCTAAATATCTGGTTCATACTTTATGCCGGCGCGGCGGCCAGCAAGCGCGGGCTGGACGGTTCGTTGTGCTCTTCGCCGGCCGGAGTCGCGACGCGCAGCGAAAGCCGCGCGGCCGCGGCGTATTGTTCGGCGATCGCGCGAAATTCTTCTTCGATTTCGAGAAACACTTCGACCAGCCGCGGATCGAACTGCTTGCCCGCCCCGTTGCGGATCATGTGTACGACCTTGTCGTGCGGGAACGGCTCTTTGTAAGGCCGGCGGCTGACCAGCGCGTCGTAGTTGTCGGCGATGGCCACGATTCGGGCAGCCAGCGGAATCGCCTCGCCTCCGATTCCGTTGGGGTATCCGTTGCCGTCCCAGCGTTCGTGATGGCACAGCGCGATCTCGCGGGCCATCTGCAAGAAGTTCGAGGCGCCGAGCCGGCGCTCGATCTCCGCCAGACACTCGCCGCCGATGGCGGCGTGCTTTTGCACCTCTTGGCGCTCGTCGGCGGTCAGGGGACCGGGCTTGTGCAAGATGGCATCGGCGATGCCCACTTTGCCGATGTCGTGCAGCACCGAGCTCGATTCGATCAGACGCACGAACCCCGGCGTAATCGCTTCGCGGTATTCAGGACGTCGCCGCAAAGCGGCGGACAGCCGTTGGCAGTAGAGGGCGATGCGCTCGACGTGCTCGCCCGTGTCGCTGTCGCGTGATTCGGCCAGTTTTGCCAAGCCGAAGATCACCGCGTCGCGCGTCCGCAGCAAGGCCTGCTCGCGGCGCACGGCGCGCTCTTCCGACTTCTGCAGCTCGTCGGTCAATTCGTCGCTGAGCCGTTTGCCGGCCATAAACGTGCAGATCGAGAGCAGGCCGCTCAGCCAGAGGAACGTCATGAGGCCGACCAGCGGCGCCGCCGAATGGAAATCGGCCGGAGACATGAGCACGTTTTCGGCTGCCCGGCAGACGATCAGCGTTCCGGCTTCTTTCGGCAGGCGATAGGCCAAGGCGAATTGCGGTCCTCGCGGCGTGGGGAACGTGCCTTGCACGCGATCGACGCGTGTCTCCGGCGCGGAAAAACTGTCCGTCGTCCAGGCCACGGCGTCGCCTGGGGCCAAAGCCGTCTCCCCGACCGCTGAGAATGCGCTGCGGACGCGCCAGTTCGGACCCACCATCAGCACCCCGTCGCCGGCAGCCAAGTGCGACTTCGCACACTGCTTTTGGACCGCGGCCAGCGCGGCATCGCTCGACAAATCGAGCGGGCGGCTGACGGCCAGCAAAGGTCCGGCCACCAGGGACAGCGCGTCGACCGCCCGGTCCTCGGCGGACCGGCCCGCGGCCAGGAGCAAAAAGTGGTCGTGCATCCAAAGCCCCAGGGCCACGCATGCCACCTGCGCGACGATTCCCACCCCGATATAGGTAATCAACCTGCGCATGTGCCCGATCTCGATCCAGAAGAAGGTCATCGTCTCATCCTGCCTGAGAACCGATGCTCCGCTGGTAAAAACATAGGCTATGGCGGCGCAAGCGCGGGCGGCGACCGGCTTCTGCCTAGGAAAGCCGACGGCGCCGGCTGCCGCGGATGCCAACGAGAGGGTTGGCGCCAAAAAACCGGCTCATGTCGCGCTGCGCGACCGTGCCGGAAGCGCCCATGCGCGTCACGGCGCAAAAACAAACGGGCGTTCCGGCACTGTCCAGCCGAAACGCCCGCTCAAAGCAGATTCCAGCCCTTGCCTGGGTACACGCTTAGCGTCCGCCCCGCATCGAGGGCACCACGCGCTTCTGCACGTCGGTTTCCAACACGCCGAACGCCTGCTCGTGGCGCTGCACGGTGAGTTGCAAGGCGTGCAACATGCGCTTGGCGGTGTAGAAGTTGGTGACGATCCTTTGGTTGACGACCACCGGCTCGGTGGGCACGCCGAACGGTTGCGGATTCAATCCGAAATCGATGATCAGCTCTTCAGGCGTGCCGGTGACCCGACAGAAGTTCGCGTACATCGCAATCATCTTCGAATCATCGACCTTCACGCCCTGCTGGGCCTGGGGCTGCTGGGCCTGGGGCTGCGCCCGGCCGGCGTCGCCGCCGGAAGCCCCTTCGGGGCCGCGTTCATCTTGCTTTTCAGTTGCACTCGACACGGAAGACTCCTTTGATTTTGCCATAATTCTGATTCTCCAAGGCCCGCCGCGTAGGAACTCTCGCGACGTCGGGGCTTGCTGTGGTTATACCACAATCGACCTGATCACAGTAGGCACCGACCAACGGGTGCGGTTCAGTCCTTCAGCTTCCCCGCAAAGCCCGCCGACTCGAACGCCCTGCCTCGTATCAGGTCGACGAACTTGACGGCCAACACGTCTTGAAAAGCCATGAGCACTTTTCGGGCCCCCATGTTGTCGGGCGTTTTTCGCTCCAGCAGCAGCATGCCGTCGTTCGACAGAAAACCGTCGAACGGCACCTGGTCGCCAAAGCTGGTCACGACAATGCCGCGGGTGGGCACGTCTTTGGGCCAGTTTTGGAAATACCGTTGCCAGGCCGAACCGCCGGCCGTCTCCGCCATCGTTGGTCCTCCCTCGATCAAAAACCAACCAAACGTAGCACGCAAAAAAGAGACGGGGCTGAGGAAAGATGCACACGAAGGTGCCGGTTGCACAGCCTGCGACGGGCCTTTCGGATGTGCCGGCTAATCGCTGTCGCCGCTGGCGGTCTGCGGCTCGGCCGGTGGCGATGGCTTGGCGGCCAGCTTGGCCGGCTTGCCTCGGCGTGCCGTGGAGCTGCGCGGGTCTTTGAAAACCTCCTGGCCCTTGAACACGCGGCGGTATTTGATCCGCTCGTCCGAATCGTAGGTGACGAGCACCTGCACTTCCGTTCCGTCGGCCCAAATCTCGGCCGGAATGCCGATGACTTCCCAAAGCCCGCCGGTTGCCACGTCGGCCGCCCCATGCACAAAGGCCCGGCCCATTTTGGCGCGCTTCGTATAGCCCTGCTTGAACGAAAAGACGTCTTCCACCGTGCCGTCGGGCTTGGGTTTGGTAAAGGTCGGTGCGCCGAGTTCGGCAATCACCTGCGCTCGCGGCGTCCCTTCGTGCAGCACGCCCAGGTTCTTTTTGTCTGGCTGGCGAGAGGCCTTCACGGCGGCACAACCGGAAATCCCCGCGACAAAAAACACGGCTGCCGCGCACGCAATCGCGCGCGGCAACAGCCGTCGTTTCAGCCCGAGAATATCGTCCATGGTCCACCGAAGCAGGGAAAGGCGGCGGAATATAGTCGCTACTACCTTGGTCGGTCAATGCGGAACCGATTCTGCAATGGGCCGGGGTGCATAAGGGGAATTGCGCGCGGAGCGGATTCGGTGGAAAATGTCAATCGGAGAGTTTGAAGGTTTTTTGTATGCTAGCCGCCGAGCTGGGCGGATTGGGAAGCCCAGAGAAGAAACGACCATGTTCAAGGATGAACAGAATGATCCGTACGAAGATCACAGCGAACACGAGTGGCAGACCTTTGTGAGCCTTGCCGAGCGACTGGAAATTCCGCTGCGCGAGCTGCTCCAGGAAGATGTCCGGTTCTCGGACATGGAGTTGGCTGGGCATAAGCTGGGAAGGGCGGTGGCACAAATCACCACCGAACGGCTGGCCTTCGCCCGTGCGGAGCGGATGACCGGGCCTCAACCCTGTCCGGTCTGCGGGCGGCAGTGCCCGCTGGTCCATGAAGAACGGGAATTGAAAACGATCGATGGGCCAGTCGAACTGGTGCGGTCCCATCAGTCCCATGATTTATGCGGCGATTTCAAGTGGAACGAGACGATTCTGGCCGGGAGTTTGTTCGGTGGCGGTCTGCCATGATACGAACATCTGGTCCCGAACGGTGGACCAGGTCTTGCTCAGGACGGCAAGCCGCAGGGCCAGAATCGCCGCGCCGCCCTCCTCTTCCCACTTCATGCCAGAGCATTTGAAACGCTGCGAGAAGACGATTTTGCAGGCCGCTTCGGTCACGCCGCTACCAATCGGCGT